>JAITRV010000263.1 GCA_031288215.1 Spirochaetaceae bacterium
GGGCGACCCCTTTTGAGCAGAGGAACCAGTTATGCCGTAGGCATCAAGAGCAATGTCGCGAACAGGGGGCGACCGGGGTATTTCCCTGACAGGACCCCCCCGGCTGATCCCCCCCATGCCGGCCCGTGCCGGGAGGACCAGCCAAGTATCCCCCGGCCCGTGCCGGCTCACCCCCCATGCCGGCCCGTGCCGGGAGACCACGCCAGAGGGTATCCCCCGACCTTCCCGTCCGCTGACCGGTAGGGGTTCCGGCGGTATCTGAGGTAGGCCTGGTAGGCGGCGCTGCTCTCGTAGTAGGCATCCAGGCCCTTGAAGGAGGAGGATTCGTCGCAGCGGTACAGTTCCATCAGGGTGGGGAAGAGGGGGGATGCCATGATCTCCGCGGTTCTGGCCAGGGGCAGCCGGGGGAGGGCGGCGGGGATCATGTGATTTTTGACCAGGTAGCAGACATCGTCGATCAACGGCGGGGGGAATTCCAGGCGTTCCAGGAATTTCCGGGCGGCCCGGGCCCCCAGTTCCGCGTGGCCGTCGAAGGGGCGGCTCCTTGAGGAGGCCGAGAGGGGCTTCCCCACATCGTGGAGCAGGAGTCCCAGGGAGAGGCGGAGATCGTAGGAAAGCGCCCTCCCGCCCGGAGGCTTCCGGTAGCGGAAGGTTTCCATGGTGTGATGCCAGACGTTTCCCTCGGGGTGGAATTCCTTGGAGTGGCCCACCTCATCCAGGAGGCTGAATTCGGGCCAGAATTCTTCGATAAAGCCCGCGGCCTTGAGGAGTTCCATGCCCCGGTCGGGCTGGGGGGATACGAGGATCGCCGTGAGGAGCCGCCGCTGGGCTTCGGATCCGGGGGGCCTGTTCCGGGAGGCGGGGGGGCTTTCATTGGCCTGAAGGGCCGCGGCGACATCCCCAATCCGGCGGTACTCCTCCGGGCCGTAGCGGGCCAGGATCAGCGCCCCCTCCATGATCGCCCGGTACCCCGCCGCCCCCGGTTCCGGGAACGTCCAGCCCGGTTCCCCGGCCCCGGCGCGTTCCCCCTTCCTCAGCCGGTCCCGAATCCGCCGGAGCAGGGGGTATACCCCCTGGGGGTCCCGGAAGCGCCGGGTCTGCCAGTCCTGGGTGAGGGAGAGGAGCCTGAAGGCGGGGGCTTCCGGCGTCATCCGGTAGTCTTCCTCCGTCTCGATGCAGCGGAAATACCAACTGTGGTCGCCCTCATCCAGGACCCCGTCGGCGAGGTCCACCCCGGGGAAGCGGAGCCCCTCGAAAAGCCTCCCCAGGACGGAAAGGTCCGCATCGGTTTCCAGACAGGTGAAAGGGAGGGGAGGCAGGTCCAGATAGCGGTCTACGGCGCTGAATCCCCCGAGGCTCACCCCGTAGCCCGCGGCGATCAGGGTTTCACATGGATTGTGTTGCATGCCTCCTCCTTCGCCCTCAACGTAACCTGCCCGTACCGGTTACCGCGAGGTCGGAGCTTCCCTCCGGCCTCGCGGTACATGCTTCTTGCCGTCTTTCCCTATGCGTCCCGGGGCGGGCAGAGGGCTTCAATAAGCCGCTCCAGTTTATACCCCGAGGCCGCCTCCGCCCGGAGGAACTGGTCCTTCAAGGCGGCGATGGTTTCCACCCGTTTCAGCCAGGGCCCCAAGGACTCCGCCGAGTCGGGGGCGGCCTTTCCGGGCTTCTTCCGGCCCTTGGCGGCCGCCGGGGCTTTGGACCCCTTGGCCTTGGTGAAGGCGGCGTCCGGGAGCCGCCGGGGAGGCCGCCGTACCGCTTCCAGGGCCGCCCCATCCTCCAGGGCCAGGAACAGGGAAGCGTAAAAGAGGGCCTCTTCAAAGGCCTCTTTGTTGAACCACACGGTGTCCTCAAAGAGATTCACCCCCAGGAGCCGCCTGAAATCTTCGGCATGGTAATTATCCATCATCAGGGCCTCCCCCAGGGGAATGTCCCGGTAGGCTTCCGTATCTTCGGGGCTGGTCCGGGCGAGGACCGCCTTCATCAGTTCCACCACCCGGTAAGCCTCGTCCCCGCCGGCCCCTAAGTCGGACAGGCACTCCCGGAGCTTGCGGTCAAGCTGCCAGTGATCCACCAGGGCCCGGGCGTCCGCCCCGGAGGCCCCGCCGCCGATGACGGAGCGGAGCAGCGAGAGGACCCCGTAGGCCGCCGCAAAGACCGCGACGTTCTTCCGGTTCTCTGAACGGAGGTCCCCCAGGAAGTCCAGGACGGTTTTCCCCAAGCCCGGGGGCGGGGGTTCGTGGCTTTCCGTCGAAAGCAGGGACCAGCGGTACAGATAGGCGGTGAATTCCTCCCGGATCCGCTCCGCCTCAAGGGCGGGATGCTCCCATTCGGTAACGAAGGGATCGTAGCGATCCCTCGGATCGCCGCGGGCGGCGCCCCGGATATACTCCTGGGCGGTGGTGATAAAGGCGAGGACCGGCTCCTCCAGGACCCCGGCGTTTCGGTAGCCCTGGTCCCGGTACTCCCCGCGAAAGAGGCCGCTGAAAGCGCGGTAGAGTTCCCCGAGGAAAATATCCCGGATGGCGGCTTCCAGGTCCTCCACTCCCCGGCCGGAGAGTTCGTGGTTGAGCCGCGCCCAGCGGCCCTTGTGGTCCTCCACTTCGTGGATGTCCAGGAAGACCTGGGCTTCATAGCCCCTGAGGGAGACGAAGATGCCCCGTTCGGCGAGGTCCTTGGAGGAACGGATGAACCAGAGGCCGGACCGCTGTTCCCGGAAGATGGTAAAATAGTGCTCTTCCCCGTGGATGGACAGGGCCTCGCTCAGGGTGTCCTGCCGGAAACCGCCGTCCCCCTGGGGTATGGCCGGAGAACTGCTCCGGACCCACCCCGAAGCGGCGTAATACGAGTTGTTATACAATACGAAAGCCCGGTCGTCCCAATCCCGGTTGGAATAGGCGAAGATGTTCTCGTTCACCCCGCCGTCGCCGTGGACATCGTAGAGCCTGAAGGCGGCGCTTCCGGAGAAGACCCCCCGCTTCTTCATCAGGGGGAAGATCTCCCGCTCGTGGCGGTCCACCAGGGAGGAATCCGGGCTTTCGTTCCGGTAGGATCGGCGGTACTCCATGCCGTACTTTTCCTCAAAGCCCTCGATCTGGCCGTGGCCGAACATGGGGAGCCCCGGCATGGTCACGAGGAGGGTACAGATGCCGAAATACTTGTCCCCCTTGCCGAATTGGGCCACCGCGGTTTCCTCGTCGGGGTTATTCATGAAGTTGACAAAGCGCTTGAGGATCTCCGGGTCGAATTCCAGGGTATTCTTGATGGTCGCCCGGTACTTGGCGTTTTCTTCGTTCTTGAGCATGTTCATGAAGGCCGAATTGTAGACCCGGTGCATTCCCAGGGTGCGGACAAAGTAGCCTTCCATCATCCAGAATGCCTCCGCCAGCAGCAGGGTATTGGGGGCCTCCGCGGCGCAACGGTCCACCACCTCCCGCCAGAACTCGTTGGGGATCCGCCGGTTAAATTCCTCGGTGGAAATGGCGTGTTCCGCCCGGCTGGCTATGTCCCCCCCGTGGCCGGGTTCGGGGTACCAGAGCCGCTGGATGTGGCGCTTGGCCAAGGTCATGGCCGCGTCGAAGCGGACGATGGAGAACTGCTTGCAGACCCCCACGATGGTGCGGATCACCGCCTCCCGCGCTTCGGGATTGAGGAAGTCGATCTGGGCGGTGTCGTTCCAGGGCATGGAGGTCCCGTCGTTGCCGTGGTAGATGTAGCGGGTCTCCCCGGTGCTGAAATCCACCCGCTTGAAGACCACCGCGGCGTCGCTGCGGTTGTAGTAGTGGTCCTCGATATACACCCCGACCCCCTCCCGGCTGGAGAGGTTGCCCCCGTTGAAGGTATAGGTGGGGAAGGGCGGATAGGAAAGCTGGAGGAAACGGCCGGGGTGTTCCATGATCCAGCGGGAATCTATCCCCGTGTGGTTGGGGACCATGTCCGATCCCAGCCGTATCCCCCGCCGGAAACAGCGGTCCCGGAGGTTCACCAGGCCCCCCCAGCCCCCCAGTTCCCCGGCGATGTCGTAGTCGTAGAGGCTGTAGGCGCTGGCCGCGGCCTCTGGGTTGCCGGTCCACTGCTTCACGGTCTTGGAGGCGTTGCTCCGCTCCCACAGGCCGATGAGCCAGAGCCCGGTAAAGCCCCGGCGGGCCAGGGAGTCCAGTTCTTCGTCGGGGATCTGGTCCAGCCGCTCGATGGTGCGGCCGTACCGTTGGGAGAGCTGGTAGAGCCAGACCAGGGTGCTCTTGGCCATCAGCACCGTCCGGGGCATCCAGTCCTGGTCCGGGCTGAACCGTTCGTACTCGTTATCCAGGCCGCCGTAGGTGTAGACCTGGGTCGGGCCGGGCCCGAAAAAGGAAGGTTTCTCCTCCTCCCGGATCACGTCCAGCCCCGTGAGGATCCGGGCCATGAATTTCCCCAGGAGCATCCCCCATTTTTTCCGCATAAATTCGAGCTGCCCTATGAGGGAATCCGGGGAAGCCAGGGCCGGGGAGCGGAGCAGGTCCCAGAGGGAAAGGCCGTCAGGGCCGAAGGGGGGCAGTTCCGCGAAATGGGCCTGGAGTTCCGCAATGGCCCGGGTATAGACCGTCTTCGCCGCCAGGTCCCGGTCATCGAAGAGGAAGGTAAAGGGCTTAAAGGCCGGGTTGAGGTTCGCTAGGGCCAGGAGGAGGAGTTCTTCCAGCGAGAGGGATCGGCAGCTTTCCCCTTCCTCGGTTCCCCGGAGGTAATCCGCCACCGTCTCCCTGCCCGCATAGACCGCCTGGGGGGGGAACTGTTCGGAAAAAGAGCCGAGGAGTTCCGCGGAGGGCTGCGGCCCCAGGGTGTTTTCCAGCCGGGCGAGGGCGGTCTCGAAGGCGTCGCCCTGGACCTGCTGCCGGTAAAGGGCGGCCATGTAATGGAGGATCTCGTCGATGAGCCCCATGGCGTTGAGCTGCCCCGCCTGGATGAACGCCTGCGGCCGGGCCGGGTCCAGCTTGGCGTTGAAACGCCGGGTCAGGTCCCGGACCTGGCGGAAATCGGTAAGCACCACGTTTCCCCGGAGGGAGAACAGGGCATGTTCCAGGGAATATTCGTCCCGGACATCCCGGCGGATGTGGAATTCCCGTACCGCTAAAGAGGAGGGGACCCGGCCGGCGGCCCCGGATTTTTCATACGTCGACAGCGAAAGATACCATACACCCATTTTTCTACCCTTTATGTCCTGATGATTCGCCGGAACTCCCGCGCCGGAAGCTATAGCTATCTTTGAGTATAGAACAAAAATGAAAGATTGCCCAGCCGTTTGCCGGCAATGTAACCCGAGGCAAACCCTCCTGTCTTCAGGGCGAAAAAAAACAATTTTTTTCTTTCTTTTGCAAAGAAAAATTCAAGAAAGCCGCCGGTATTCCCGATAATTAAAGTGTCGGACCTATAGTTCCCCTCCCAAATCACTATATTTCCGACATGCCTCAAGGGCAGGGTCGGTGGCGGACTTGTTTCGTCACCGGCCTCTTTTTTTAGGGGAAATACGGCAGGCTATTCAACCCAGCCCCGGAGGATTTCGTGGGAAGCCTTGAGCTGCTCGATAATAGGGATATGCTGGGGGCATTTCTCTTCACATTCCCCGCAGGCGACGCAGCGGGACGCGTCGTTGCCCGTGCGGGCGGAAAGGAAATAGCCCCGCTGGGACTGGGTAAAGGTGCCGAACATCTTGCCGTCGTTGTAGAGGCTGAAGATCCGGGGGATATGCACCCCGTTGGGGCAGGGCAGGCAGTACGCGCAGCCCGTACAGGGAATCGAGACCACCGAGAGGTACTGGGATCGGGCACGGAGGAGGATCTCCCGTTCATCCTCCGTGAGGCAGCCGGGAACCATGTCGGGGCGGGAGAAGATCTCCACGTCCTCCCGGAGCTGTTCCACGGTGGTTACCCCGCTTAAGATCGCGCTTATCTCGGGAAAATCCGCCAGGTACCGGAACGCCCATTCCACCGCGGCCCGCTTCACCGGGTACTCGTCATAGATAGCCTGCACCGCCGGCGGCGGCGTCGCCAGGGCGCCTCCCCGGAGGGGTTCCATGATGACCAGGGCGCAGCCCTTTTTCCCTGCCCGGCGTATCCCTTCCACGGTGGCCTCGTTCTCGGTATCGAGAAAATTCTGCTGGATCTGGCACATGTCCCAGTCATAATAAGAAATCACCTCATCAAAACCGGGAAATTTTCCGTGGTAAGAAAAGCCGATGCCCCGGATGAGCCCCTCGGCCTTGAATTGCTCGTATTCCTCGATGATCCGGCGCCGCTTTATCGTTTCCCATTCGTCTATCTGGACATTGTGGATCAGGTACATATCGATGTGGTCGGTTCGGAGCTTCACCAGGGTTTTTTCCAGGTTCCGCCGGATGGTGTCCTGGGTTTCCATGGCGCGGAAGGGCTGTTTGGTGGCGATCTTCACCCGCTGCCGGGATCCGTCGTCCAGGGCTTCTCCCAGCACCGCCTCACTGTCGCCGCCATGATACCCAAAGGCGGTATCAAAATAAGTAACCCCCTGGGCCGCCGCATACCGGATAAGTTCGATAGCCTTTTCCTTATCCACCTGCGCCTTATCCCCCCGGACAATCTGGGGCAGCCGCATACAGCCCATTCCCAGGGCGGACACCGAATAGCCGGTTTTTCCGTACGGACGATACAACATACAATCACCTCTCTCCGCCCCTAAGGGGCATTAGTATTCATCCCCGTTAATGGGGGGTCCGGGGGGCCCCCGGCCCTCCGGTGGGGGTGTGGGGGTGAAACCCCCATCTTAAAACCCTCCCCCTTCTAACGGGAGAGGGCCGCCTGGGCTTCCGCGGCGACCTGCTCCGGGGTCTTAGTCCCCAGGCCGATGGCCCGGAGCCCCTCGTTGATGGAGGCAGAGACCTCCTGGGAGAAAACGCCGTCGATCACCACGGTCCCCGTGGTGTATTGGGAGGCCAGCTTGATTCCCGCCCGCTGCAGCGGTTCCAAGCGGCTCGCTGCCGTTTCAATGTCAAGCCTCGTGGGACTGGTGAGCCCCCCGGCGGCCAGGAGCCAGCCCTGGACCTCTTTCCCCGAAAGCCACTTCACCAGGCGCCAGGCCGCCTCCTCCGTGGGGGAGCCCGGGGGGACGGCGGCGCTTATTCCCCAGCCCGTACCGAGGATCACCGAACTGGACCGGTTGAGCCGGGCCCCCTCAATATCGGGAAACACGGCGATCTGAATATCCGTCCCCTGCCGGGAAGGGGGAATCAGGGCCTCCCTCGTGGACTTGTTGGTGATAAAGGCGCCGATCCGCCAGTCCCCGTCGATATAGTAGGCCCCCTGGTTGGTGGCGAACTGATCCACCACCGCGTCGTAATCCGTGGCCAGGGTCTTCTTGCTGAGGACCCCGTCGTCGTAGAGGGTTTTAATGAAGCCCAGGGCCCGGACAAAATCCTCCCCGGTAAAGCGGTCCTCCCCGGAGAGAATCCGCCGCTCCCAGCCATCCCCGCCGAAACGCCCCGCCACCAGGGAAAAGAGGCAGGACTGCATCACCCAGGAATCCTTGTTGGCCATGAGGAGCGTCTCGTAGCCCTTGGCCCGGAGCCGGGGAACCTGGGCCTTGAGTTCTCCGTAGGTCTTTGCCGGGGTAAGCCCCGCGTCCCGGAGGACGGCGTTGTTGATGTAGAAGGCGTGGCTGGAAGTCACGGCCTGGGGGAGAATCGCCAGGTATCCCGCCCCCTGGGCGTCGGGGTCCAGGGCGGCGGGGGCATTCAAATCCGCCAGGCCCTCCCGGGCGATAAAGGGCCCCAGGTCCTTGAGCAGGCGCCGGTCGTGGAGGACCGCGGATCTCCCCGAGGGCCACGCGTAGATCACCTCCGGAAGATCGCCGGCTTCGACATAGGCCGCCACCCGATCGTGGAAGGCTTCGTTAAAAAGGTCCTCCCGGATTATCCTGATATCCGGGTTGGCCTCCGCAAAGACCTCCCATACCCGGGCACGCTCCTCGGATGCGTTGGCGGCGTTCCCGTCAAAGTAGTTCAGTACCCGCAGGGTAATCGCTTCGTTCCCGCCGTCCTTCTCCTTGCAGCCCGGAAAGAGAGCCCCGAACAAAGCCGGGAGCAGGGCAACAAGAACAAACTTTTTCAATACCAGCCCCTCCCTTTTTCTATCCTTCATTATTACGTGTTATCGATAGGCGTGTCAAGAAAGCCTCTAAAAGG
>JAITRV010000289.1 GCA_031288215.1 Spirochaetaceae bacterium
ATATGGAAGATATTGTGGACCTAACAATAGATACCGCAAACCACATTCCGATTTACCGGCAGATCATGGACCGCATCGCCCGGGACATCGCCCGGGGGATACTGCCGCCGGGGTATCAGCTCCCCACGGTGCGGGATCTTGCCGAGAGGAGCGGTATTTCCCACGGGACCATTAAACATGCCTACGATATGCTGGAACGGGAAGGGCTTATAAAAAAAAACCGGGGGAGCGGGACCTTTGTCGCCTTCCCCAAGGAAATTGAGCGGGGGGGCGCCAAGGTAAAGGCCCTGGCCGCGATTGACCACCTGCTGGATGAGATGGAGCAGCTCTCTTTTTCCCCCCGGGACATCCGGATATTCCTGGATCTCAAACTCCGGGAACGGGAAGAACATATCCGGCAGGTAACCGTGGCGGCGGTGGATTGCAGCCCGGAGCCGCTCTCGGTGATGTACCGGCAGATTTTAGATCTGCCCCATACGGAGGTGTATAAATACCTCCTGGATGAGGTCATCACAACCCCGAAACCCTTTGATCCCGCGGCGGATTTGGTGGTCACCACCCCCACCCACTATGAGGACCTTGCCCGGAAGATGCTCCACGGCCGGGAGCCGACCCGGCTCGTCATGGCCATCGCCACCAGTACCGCCCTGGAACTTGCCGCCATTCCCCCGGACACCCGGCTCGGTATCGCCTGCGCCAGCCGGCGTTTTGCCCAGGTGATGCTCCGGGCCTGTGAGGAATACGGAAAACTCCTCCACCCCGTCGAAGTCGTCTACTTTGGCGACGGGGACAGCCTGAGCCGCATCGCCCGGGAATGCAACCGGCTCCTGCTGCCCCCCAACTACGAACTCTTCTCCTCCCCGGTGGAGGCCCTGATCCTCAAATCCGTCAAAGAAAGCCATCGGCCCATCCACTACCGTTACCAGGTGGAACGGGGTTCCCTCCTCTACCTGGAAGAACAGATAAACCGGATCTATAAAAACAATCAGGGACTGGGATAATACTTTCCCGCGCATATCCTGTCAGAGAATAATAAATCTATAGGAATAATTGATATATATCAATCGGACAAAGATTTTCCCCGCTCCGTCTGCCCGGTGAGGGTGCTTCGCAGCGGGCGTTTTTTGAGTTGTTCCAAAGATCGCCTCTTGCGGACCTCGGATCGTGAAATCGCCGGTGAAAGGGTCTTTTTAAGTTTTCGGGAAGAAACAGCGGTTTTTTTCAATCCCTGACGCTGTTGTGTGCGCCGAGCGTCGGGGATCGGCCGATCTTTATTAAAAAAAATTGAAAAAAAACAAAAAAAGTCCTTGACAAAAAAACTATATCAATATATATATTTGTTATATAACAATTCGAGAAATTGAGAAGGGACTTTATGGAGAAGAAAAAACTGATCCTGGGGGTAATCGGCGCCGACGTTCACGCCGTGGGGAACAAGATCCTCTACCACGCCTTTACCGGGGCGGGATTCGAGGTGATCAACCTGGGAGTCATGGTTTCCCAGGAGGAATATATCGAAGCGGCCATCGAAACCGCGGCGGATGTCATCCTGGTGTCTTCCCTTTACGGCCATGGGGAACTGGACTGCCGGGGCTTCCGGGATAAGTGCGACGAAGCGGGGCTCAAGGGCATACTCCTCTACGTGGGGGGGAATCTGGTCGTAGGGAAGCAGGATTTCGAAGATGTGGAAAAGCGGTTCAAAGCCATGGGCTTCGACCGGATCTTCCCCCCGGGAACGGCCCCGGAAACGGCCATCGAGGCCCTCCGGCAGGATCTGCATATTCACGAAGGCGCCTGATGGAAGCGGTCCTCCTCATCGACTTCGGCAGTACCAATACCAAGGTTACCGCGGTGGACATCGCCGGCGAACGGCTCCTGGGAACCGCCGCGGCCTTCACCACCGTAGAGAGCGACATCGGCGAAGGACTGGCACAGGCCCTGACGGAGCTTGAGAAACAGGCCGGCCCCCTCCGCGTCCTCAAACGCCGGGCCTGCAGCAGCGCCGCCGGGGGACTGCGGATGGTAGCCGGCGGCCTGGTGCCCTCCCTCACCGCCGAAGCCGCCCGGCTCGCCTCCCTGGGGGCGGGGGCCAAGGTGGTGAAGGTCTTTTCCTACGAGCTTACCGATGAGGACGCCGCCGAAATCGCCTCCCTGAAACCGGACATCTTCCTCCTCTGCGGGGGCGTGGACGGGGGGAACAAGGAGGTCATCATCCACAACGCCCGGATGCTCGCGGCCCTTCAGGCGGACTTCCCGGTCCTGCTGGCGGGGAACCGGACCGCCGCGGCGGAATGTGAGAAGATCCTCTCCGGCCGGGAGTTGATCCGCTGCCCCAACGTCCTGCCCCAGTTGGGGAAGCTCAACATCGAACCGGTACAGGCCCAGATCCGGGAACTCTTCCTCCGCCGGATCATCCGGGCCAAGGGCCTTTCCCGGGAGCAGGAGCTTGTCTCGGGGATCCTCATGCCCACCCCGGCGGCGGTGAAGCGGGCCGTGGAACTCCTGGCATCGGGCCTGCCCGCGGGGCAATGTCCCCGCCCGGGCATCGGCGAATTGGTCGCGGTGGACCTGGGGGGGGCCACCACCGATGTGTACTCCGTGGCCCGGGGAATGCCCCAGGCGGGGGAGGTGATCCTCAAGGGCCTTCCGGAGCCCTTTTCCAAGCGGACCGTGGAGGGGGACATCGGGATGCGTTACAGCGCCGCCGGGGTCCTGGAGGCGGCGGGAGCGGCCCGGCTGGCGGAACTCTCGGGACTGGAGGAGGAGCAGGTGGCTGCCGGGATTGCCCGGCTCAGCGCCCACCCCGACGCCCTTCCCGGCGGCGCCGAGGAGGAAAACCTCGACTTCGCCCTGGCCGCGGCGGCGGTGGAGACCGCCGTCACCCGCCATGCCGGAACCCTGGAGGAAATTTACACCCCCGCGGGTCCGGCGCTGGTACAAACCGGGAAGGACCTGACCGCCGTGGATAACCTGGTCCTCACCGGCGGGGCCCTGATCCGCAATCCCCGCATCCGGGAGATTGCCGCCTGCGCCCGTTCTACGCGGAAAGCGCCCGCGTCCCTCCGCCCCAAGGGCGGCCGGCTTTTCATCGACCGGTCCTATATCCTCGCCGCTATGGGGCTTTTGGCGGAGGAATATCCCCAAGCGGCCCTTTCAATCATGTATAAGGAGATCCAAAAATATGGAGATTGAAAATAAACGGATTCCCGATGGGGAATTTTACAAAATCAGAAAAGAGGTATTGACCCAGTGGCCCACCGGAAAGGACGTGGACCTGGAGGAGGGTTTTGCTTACCATAAGAACCTCCCGGCGGGGAAGGTTTTTTCCAAAAAACTGATCAAGGCCAAGGCCGCGGGGACCACCCTGATCCAGCCCCGGGCGGGGGTCGCCCTGATCGCCGAGCATATCAAGCTGCTCACCTACCTCCAGGACAAGGGGGAGGCGGACCTCCTGCCCACCACCATCGACAGCTATACCCGGCAGAACCGTTTTCAGAAAGCCGAGGAGGGGATCGAGGAGTCGGTGAAGCTGAACAAATCCATGCTCAACGGCTTCCCCGCGGTGAACCACGGGGTTGCCGGATGCCGGCAGATCATCGAGGCCCTGAACACGCCGGTCCAGGTGCGGCACGGCACCCCCGATGCCCGGCTCCTCACGGAGATCGCCTATGCCGGGGGCTTTACGAGCTACGAGGGGGGGGGCATTTCCTACAATATCCCCTACGCGAAAAACGCGGACCTGGAAAAGACCATCCGGGACTGGCAGTACACCGACCGGCTCACGGGGATCTACGAGGAGGCGGGAATTTCCATCAACCGGGAACCCTTCGGCCCCCTCACGGGGACCCTGGTGCCCCCCTGTATCTCCCATGCGGTGGCGATCATCGAGAGCCTCCTGGCGGCGGAGCAGGGGGTACGGAACATCACCGTCGGCTACGGCCAATGCGGCAACCTTTTACAAGACGTGGCGGCCATTCAGACCCTGCAAAGCCTCACCGACGAATATCTCAGGCAGCGGGGGCACGGGGATGTGGATGTGACCACCGTCCTCCACCAGTGGATGGGGGGCTTTCCCCAGGATGAGGCCAAGGCCTTTTCGGTCATTTCCTGGGGGAGCACCGTGGCAGCCCTGGCCCATGCCACCAAGGTGATCGTCAAGACCCCCCACGAGGCCCTGGGGATTCCCACCATGGAGGCCAACGCCCAGGGGCTGCGTTGTACCCGGCAGATCATCACCATGCTGGGGGATCAGACCGTGGACACCAATTCCCTCATGGACGAAAAGGTGATCATCGCCGCGGAAACCCGGTGCATCGTGGACAAGGTCTTCGAACTGGGCGGGGGGGACATCGCCAAGGGGGCGGTCCGGGCTTTCCAGGCGGGGGTACTGGACGTGCCCTTTGCGCCGAGCCGCGCCAATGCCGGCAAGGTGCTTCCCGCCCGGGACAATGAGGGGGCCATCCGGTTCTTTGATCCCGGTGCCCTGCCCCTGACAACGGAACTCCTGGAATTTCACCGGCAGAAAATGGCCGCCCGGGCCAAATACGAGAAGCGGGAGCCTTCCTTCCAGATGGTGATCGACGATGTCTACGCCATCAGCAAAGGCCGCCTCGTAGGCCGCCCCGGCTAAGGACGGGGGGCGCAGCCCCCCCAACCCCCCGCTATGCGGGAAGCGACGGGCTCGCGGCTCTATGTGCCGGGGCCCGTATCAGTAAGAAAAATCCCCCTTAATTGGGGAAAAGAGGAAGTATGAAGATTGTTAAAGCGGTATGTTCGGCGGGAAGGACAGGGTTCTTTTTCGACGATCAGCGGGCCATCAAGCAGGGCGCCACGGCGAACGGGGCGACTTACTATGGCAACCCGGTAACGCCGGGCTTTAAGGCGGTACGGCAGGCGGGAGAATCCATCTCGGTAATGCTGGTGCTGGAGGACGGCCAGGTGGCCTGGGGGGATTGCGCGGCGGTGCAGTATTCCGGCGCCGGCGGGCGGGACCCCCTGTTTTTGGCCCGGGACTTTATCCCGGTCATCGAAAAGGAAATCCTTCCCGCTTTGGCCGGGAAAGAAATCACGAGTTTCCGGCAGATGGCGGGGGAACTGGAGGGGATGAAGGCCGGCGGGAAGCGCCTCCACACCGCCATCCGCTACGGGGTGTCCCAGGCCATCCTCGACGCCGTGGCCAAATCCCGCAAGGAAATGATGTGCGAGACCGTGGCCCGGGAATACGGCCTCAAGGCCCTCCCCGAGCCGGTGCCCATCTTCACCCAAAGCGGGGATGCCCGCCATGACAACACCGACAAGATGATCATCAAGGGCGCCCAGGTCCTGCCCCACGGACTTATCAACAACGTCAAGACCAAACTGGGGGAAAAGGGGGAACTCCTGCGGGAATACATCGCCTGGCTGCGGGACCGCATCCTCCATCTCAGACTGGCCGATTCCTACCGCCCGGTGCTCCACCTGGATGTCTACGGCACCATCGGCCAGGTTTTCGGGAACGACAACTACGGCGCCATGGCGGATTACCTGGCCCTTCTCGCAAAGACCGCCGATCCCTTCGCCCTGCGGATCGAAGGGCCGATGGACGTGGAGGAACGGGAGAAGCAGATGAAGGCCCTGGCGGCCCTCACCCGGATCGTGGATGAGCGGAAGATCCCGGTGGAGATCGTGGCCGACGAATGGTGCAATACCTTGGAGGACATCAAATATTTCGCCGATAACCGCGCGGGCCACATGGTGCAGATCAAGACCCCGGACCTGGGGGGCATCGGCGACATCGTAGAGGCGGTCCTCTACTGCAAAAAAAAGGGCATCGGCGCCTACCAGGGGGGGACCTGCAACGAGACGGACCGTTCCGCCCAGGTATGCGTCCACCTCGCCATGGCCACCCGGCCCGACCAGATCCTCGCCAAGCCCGGTATGGGTGTAGATGAAGGCTACATGATCGTTTACAATGAAATGCAGCGGATTATTGCCCTGCTTAATCTACGGTAATACAAGGAGCATATCATGAAACCACGAGAAGAATTCAGAATTCTTTCCACCACGGCGATCTTAGGGTACGGCTTCCCTCTGGCTTCCTTTGAGGCCGGGATGGCCCGTAAACCCCATTTAATCGCGGTAGACGCGGGATCCACCGACCCCGGTCCCTATTATCTGGGAGCGGGCCTTTCCTTCACCGACCGGGGGGCGGTGAAGCGGGACCTGGAGATCATGCTGAAGGCGGGGATTTCCAACAAAATCCCCGTGGTGATCGGGACCGCCGGCGGTTCCGGGGCGGATGCCCACCTGGACTGGTGCCGGGCAATCATCGAAGAAATCGCCCGGGAACAGAAGCTCCACTTTACCATGGCGCTGATCCACGCGGAACTGGACAAGGGCTTTATTAAAGAGCAATTCAAGAAGGGCAGGATCAAGCCCCTGGAGCCGGCCCCGGAACTCACGGAGGCGGAAATCGACGCCACGAGCCGCGTGGTGGCCCAGATGGGCCTGGAACCCTTCCTGGCTGCCCTGGAGGATAAGGTCGACGTGATCCTCGCGGGCCGCACCTACGATCCCGTCTGCTTTGCCGCCCTTCCCATCAAGGAAGGCTACGACCACGCCCTCTCCCTCCACCTGGGGAAGATCCTGGAATGCGCCTCCATCTGCGCCAGCCCCGGCAGCGGTTCCGACTGCATGTTCGGCTACATCGGGGAAGACTACTTCCGGGTGGAACCCCTCAACCCCGCGCGGAAGTGCACCACCCTTTCGGTGGCGGCCCATACCCTCTACGAAAAAACCAACCCCTACATCCTTCCGGGGCCGGGGGGTCATCTGGACCTCCACGAGACCCAATTTGAGCAGGAAACGGACAACATCGTCCGGGTCCGGGGAACCCGCTTTGTCCCCGGCGCGGTGAACACCGTGAAACTTGAGGGGGCCAAGCCCATCGGCTTCCGCACCGTATCCATCGCCGGGGCCCGGGACCCCATCATGATCGCCCGAATCGACGCGATCATTGCCGGGGTCGAAGAACGGGTGGCGGATAATTTCCGGGGCAAACTGGAACACTACCGCCTCCGGTTCAACATCTACGGCCGGGACGGGGTCATGGGGAACCTGGAGCCCCACCCGTCTCCCGCCGGCGTCCACGAATTGGGGATCATCATCGAGGCCATTGCCGCTACCCAGGAACAGGCGGACACCATCTGCGCCTTTGCCCGGTCCACCATGCTCCACTACGGCTACGAGGGCCGGCGGTCCACCGCGGGAAACCTGGCCTTCCCCTATTCCCCCAGCGATTTCCATGCCGGGGAAGTCTTTGTATTCAGTATCTATCACCTCCTGAGCACGGAGGATCCTGCCGCCCTCTTCCGCCGGGAAACGGTGCGGCTCTAATCGGAGGAAGCGATGAAAACGAAACTATTAGCGATTACCGACATTATCCGTAGCAAGAATTCCGGCCCCTACGAGCTTACCATGGACATCATGTTTTCCGACTTTGACTGGTACCGGAAAGTCTGCGCCGCCAAGGTGATAAACGAAACGCTCATCTGCGGTTTGTATAAAATCAAACCCGCGGAGATCATCAACATCATCGAATTTGATCCCGCCAAGGCCATCAAGGTGACCATCAAGCGGCCGATCTGTTCCGGGGACCCCGGGGAGACCGATGTGTACGGCGCCCAGCAGCACGCACCGTTGCTGGATTTGGAATTTGATCTGTAGGAGTTCCCATGCCCCATTCGGATAGGATGCAGAAGAGCCACCTCTACAGCGTGTTTTTCGCCCCCCGGGGCTTTGAACGCATGGCGGACCTGGGAAGCCTCATCGCCCAGCAGTACCTGAGCCCCTTTGACTCCCTCATCGGCCTTGTGGGGCTGGCGGGGTCGGGGAAGAGCATGATGATCAAGGGCATGTTTCCGGGGCTGGAACTGGTGAACGACGACAACGGGGTCAACGTGCGGCCCCTGCCCATCCTGGACGTGGGGGAAGAGACCCGGGGCTTTTACAGCGCCCACACCTACCATCTGGACATCCACTTCGAGGCGGCCTTCACCCAGATGCACATCCTGGCCGAGGCCATCCTGGAAGCGGTCACCCTCGGCAGGCGGGTCATCGTGGAACACTTCGACCTCATCTATCCCTTCCTGGGCAGGAACGCCCACCTCCTCATCGGCATCGGTGAGGAGGTGATCATCACCCGGCCCACCCTCTTCGGCCCGGAACCCCAGGACATCGCCGACATTGTGCACAAGTCCCTCCCCCTCCGCCGGATGACCCACAGCGCCGAAGACCTCTGCGAGTACGTGATGCGCAAGCACGGCATGACCGAGACCTTCCTTCACTCCGACGTGCGCCACGGCTTCATCTTCAGCTTTCAGGAAAAGCCCCGGTTGCCCCTGAGCCTGGAGGAGGTGGAACAGGAGGTCAACCTGATAATAGCCCGGGACATCCCCATCTCCTTCCAGGACGACCTCCACATCCGCATCGGGGACGAGTCCTGGCTTTGCCACGGCCCCCGGATGCACGTCCACAGCACCGGGGAAATTAAAAAATTCACCCTGAACAAAGAATACCTCACCGAACCCATCACCGGACGGTTCCTCCTGGTCGGGGTCGTGGGCGATCAGGGCGAACACCGCTTGGGCGATCTCAACAAGATCATCCCATGAAAGTCCGGGAGGCTTTCTGTGCGGTCAATTTCTTTTCCCTTTGCGACAAGGAGGAATAGGAGAAATAAAGGAGGAATAGGAGAAATATATGAAGAAAACATCCCCTTCCCTCGAGGCGATTACGGAGGCGGTGGAGCGGCTTTGTATTGAAGCGAACCGGCATTTGCCGCAGGACGTGCGGCGGGCCCTGCGGGAGGCCCGGGAGAAGGAAACCTGGCCCGGCGCCCGGGACGTGCTGGACAAGATCATCGCCAACTTTGAACTCGCGGAAAAGCGGCAGGTCCCGATCTGCCAGGATACGGGCATGGCCTGTGTGTTTCTGGAACTCGGCCGGGACCTGCATATTGAGGGAGACCTCCAGGCCGCGGTGGACGAGGGGGTTCGCCGGGGTTACCGGAAAGGCTACCTCCGCGGTTCCGTGGTGGCGGACCCTTTGAACCGGGTGAATACCGCTGATAATACCCCCGCCCTGGTGTACCTTGACCTGGTACCTGGCGACCGGCTGACCATTACCGTGGCGCCCAAGGGCTTCGGCAGTGAAAACATGAGCCGGATCAAGATGCTCCGTCCCTCCGACGGCGTCCGGGGGATTATCGACTTCGTGACGGAAACCGCGGAAGAGGCGGGGCCCAACGCCTGTCCCCCCATCGTGCTGGGGGTCGGCATCGGCGGCAGCTTCGACAAGGCGGCCCTGCTGGCGAAAAAGGCCCTGATCCGCCCTCTGGGGACGGTCCACCCGGATCCCTTCTACGGGGAGCTTGAGCGGACCATTTTGGAAAAAGTTAACGCCCTGGGAATCGGCCCCCAGGGCTTCGGCGGGCTGACCACGGCCCTGGCGGTGGCGATAGAAGCCATGCCTACCCATATCGCCGCCCTTCCCTGCGCGGTGAATATCAACTGCCATGTTACCCGCCACGCGACGGAGGTTTTATAAATGGAACACCGGATAAGCTTACCCCTGACGAAGGAAAAGGCGGCGAGCCTTGCGGCGGGGGATCAGGTCTACCTTTCGGGCACGGTGTATACCGCCCGGGACGCCGCCCACAAGCGGCTTATCGAATTGCTGGACGCGGGGCAGCCCCTGCCCTTCCCCTTGGAGGACGCCGTGATCTACTATGTGGGGCCCACGCCGGCGGCGCCGGGACAGATCATCGGTTCCGCGGGGCCCACCACCAGTTACCGCATGGACGCCTATGCCCCCCGGCTCCTGGACCTGGGCGTCAGGGGGATGATTGGCAAGGGAAAACGCTCGGCGGAGGTGGTGGAAGCCATCCAACGGGCCGGGGCGGTGTACTTCGGGGCCATCGGCGGCGCCGGGGCCCTGCTCTCGGAATGTATCAAAGCCGCGGAGATCATCGCCTTTCCCGACCTGGGCACCGAAGCGGTCCGCCGCCTCCGGGTGGAAGATTTCCCGGTGGTGGTGGTGATCGACCGTCACGGGAACAACCTCTACCAAAGAGGCAGGGAAACGTATTTAACAAGCAACAAGGAACAAG
>JAITRV010000307.1 GCA_031288215.1 Spirochaetaceae bacterium
CTCGGAAATCTACTCCGCCGTCATCCCCTAAACAAAGAGCGGAGCGCAAGGAGCAAAAAGCAAATGAAGGAAGCGATCTGAGCGAGCCCCTGTGCGCTCAGATCGCTTTTTTTTGAGTACATGCAGGAGCCCGGCCCGCCCCTGTCTTCAAGCGCATAAAAACCCGTCGTCAAGCGTTTACCGCGTCCTGCGAAGGGTCCCCAGCACCTCAAGAAAACGATCCGGCAGGGGGGTTCTGAAGGTCCGGTAATCCGCCTCCCCGGGAAGGCGGAGGGAGAGGCTCTTGGCGTGGAGCATGAGGCTTGCCTGGGGGAAGCGATCCTCCCGGAAGCCGTAGACGGGGTCTCCCAGGATGGGATGCCCCAGGTGGCGCAGGTGAACCCGGAGTTGGTGGGTCCGCCCGGTCCGGGGCCGGAGGATGAGCAGGGAATAGGCCCCCCAGGAGCGGATCACCCGGTAGCGGGTGAGGGCGATCCTCCCCCGGGATTCGGACACGGTAAACCGGAGGCGGTTCCGGCTGTCCCGGATGATGCGGGTCTCGACGGTCCCCGCGGCTTCCCGGGGGGTCCCCCGGACGATAGCCCCGTAGATCTTCCTCACCCGCCGGGACCTAAACTGATCCGCCAAAAAGGCCAGGGCCTCGTCATCGTAGGCGGCGATGATAACCCCGGAGGTATCCTTGTCCAGGCGGTGGACGATCCCCGGCCGGAAGCCCTCCCCTCCCCTACCCCGGGCAAGCCGCCGGTAAAGCAGGGCGTTTGCCAGGGTTCCCCGGGGATTCCCGGCCCCGGGGTGAACCACCATGAACTGGCTCTTGTTGACGACCACCACCCGGTCATCCTCATAGAGGATATCCAGGGGCAGGTCTTCGGGGATAAGATCCGAGGGGGGCGGATCGGTCCAGGAGAGTTCCAGGGCGTCCCCCCCTTTGAGGGGCTGGGAAAGTTTGGCCCTCTTCCCGTTGACCTTGATCTCCAGGACCCGGGCCTTAAGCTGGGAACGGCTGAGGAGTTTCAGCTTCTCCGCCACATACCGGTCAAGCCGGAGGCCGCCCTCCCCCACCCTGCCGGAATAGTGCCCCCCCGGGGCTTTCCCTGCGGGCAGCACCGCCTCTTTCGAAGGGAGCAATCAGGGAACCTGGGGCACAAGCCCTTCCTCTTCCGCTGTCCCGGCTTCTTCACCGGGAGGCGGGGACCCCGCATCTTCCCCGGTTCCGGCGTCCTCCGCCGATTCGGGCCAGGGCCGCCGGGTGATGATGGGGGTTCCTTGGGGTAAATTCCGGGCCGCCCGTATCGCCTCGTTCCGTTTGTACCGGACAATAATAAAATCCGCCAGGGATATGAGGACGGAACCGGCGGCGGCCACGCCCAGGGCGCGGAAGCGGTCATCCCGGCTCATGGACACGCCCCCGGCGCCCTTAAGGGGCCAGGGGAGATAGCGGGAATCCTGTCCGTGGTTGAAATAGGTAACCGATTCCACGATGAAGGTACCCAGGAGGACCGTAAAGGGGAATGACCCAAAGGCAACGATTTCCGCCCGCCGGAGGTCCCGGGTCCAGAGGGGAAACTCCTGAGAGGGCTGTACCGTGGCGGTCTGGGCGGCGGGCCCCCTCCCCAGGGGAACAATCAGGAGCATGAGGAGCAGCAGGTATCTCAACTTAACCATAGGTCCGTTCTCCAAAAATAGCGGTTCCTATCCGTAAAAGGGTGGACCCCTCTTCCAGGGCAATCTCAAAATCGCCGGACATACCCATGGAAAGGCAGGACCACGGCGCTTTTCCGAAACGCCCCGCTTCGGGAAAACGCCGCCGCAGTTGGTCCCGGGCCGATGCCAGGGCCCGGAAGGAGGCGCGGATGACTTCCCGGTCCTCCGTATAGGGGGCGATGGTCATCAGCCCCTCCAGGGAAAGGTTCGGGAAGGCCAGGGCCGTTTCCGCCGCGCTCAAGAGCTGTTCCACGCCGGGATAGCCGGACTTGGAATCCTCCCCGGTGTGTAGCTCCAACAGGATCATTAAAGGCCGATCCCGATCTACGGTCAAGGCCCCCAATTCGGTGATCAGCTCGTTCCGGTCCACCGACTGGATGCAGTCAAAGAGGGACGCCGCCCGGCGGGCCTTGTTCCGCTGGAGGGAGCCAATCAGGTGGAGTTCCGTCCCCGGATGCTCCCGGATAAAGCCGGGAAACTTCCCTTCCGCCTCCTGGACCCGGCTTTCCCCGAAAAGCCGGAGCCCTCCCTGCCAGGCCGCTTCCAGGGCCTGCGGTCCGTGAAATTTCGAGACCCCCATGAGCCGGACCTCCGCCGGGTCCCGGCCTATGCGCCGGCACACCCGGTCTATCCGTTCATAGAGACCTTTCAGCGCGTCCCCAACCGTCATGGCGTCCTCCCTCCGGCGGCTTTCTCCGGGAAACCGGCCGCGGCAACAGCGGTGGCTGCGGCCAGGGACCTGAAGGCGTCGACCCCCAAGGTTTCGGCCCGGGTATTGGGATCTATCCCGGCGGCGTCCAGGGCCGCCGAGGCAAGTTCCTGAACCATGCCCTGAGTATACCCGATTTTTCTCGGCGGGTGAATACCCTGTCGACGGGCGGGGTATTTACCCGCAGACGGCGTTTCGGCATCCTCAGCGGCGGGGATAAGGCTATACCGGCCGGTCAGGATATCAGCCACAAAGTCCCGCAGGTTGTTCCGGAGGGTCTTCCGCCGGGAGGCAAAGAGCCGCCGGACCAGGGCCCGGAACAGGACCGGCTCCTCCGCACCGTCCCGGCCGGGGAGGAGATCCAGCCGTACCCCCTGGGACTCCACCCGGGGGGCCGGGTAAAAGGAGGGGGCCTTGAGGACCATCAGGGGCTTGACGGCATAGGCGGAGGCGCAGAGCACCGAGAAGGCCGAATAATCCCCGCTTCCCGGGGGGGCGCTCATCCGGCGGGCGGTTTCCCGCTGGACCGTAACCACCATACGGGTAAAAAACCGGCCCCGCTCGATAAAGTCCGCCAGGAGGGCCGCGGCGATATTGTAGGGCAGGTTCCCCAGGAGCAAGGGGGCTCCCTTCGCCAGCGGCCAGGTTTTAAGGACATCCCCCTCCACCAGGGTGAAGCCCTCCGTCCCCTGAAAGAGTTCCCGGAGGAGGGCGCTGAAACCCCGGTCTATCTCAAAGGCCGTCACCGCCGCGCCCCGTTCCAGGAGCCCTGAAGTCATGGCCCCGATGCCGGGACCGATTTCCCAGACCCCGTCGCCGGGGTTTATCTCCAGGGCGTCCAGGAGCCGTTTCCGGGCTTCGCCGTTGATGAGAAAATTCTGGCCGAACCGCTTTTGCATCCCCAGGCCGTGCCGGTCCAGGAGGGCTTTGATCTCCCGGACCGAATCGTAATTCACCGGGTTACCCGTCAAAAGGGAGGAGCCGTTCCCGCCAGGCCTTGTGCCGGGCCTGAAACCAGACGAGGGCAATCACCAGGACCACCGACAGGAGGCTCACGACCAGGGGCCGCCGGAGTTCCAGGGCCGGGACTCGGGCGGCCAGGGCGGCGGTTTCCTCCAGGATGCGGTAGAGGAGGGAGAGGAGGGAACTCAGGAGGCCTCCCAGGGGGGGCAGCAGGAAACTCGCCCCCAGATAGGCGATGGCGGCGATCATGAAGCAAGTGGAGAGGGGGACGATGACGAAGGAGGCCCCAATCCCCACGGGCCGGAGGACCCCGAAGGCGGCAGCGCTTATCCCGGCGGTGGCGATAAAGGCCCCCAGGGAGGCTACCAGGGGCTGGGCTATCGCCGGAGGGATGAGGCCCCGGAAAAGGTCCCCCAGGGCTTCCCCGGCGATGAGGATTCCCCCCAGGGCCAGGTAGGAGAGGATGAAGGACAGGGTATCTCCCGACAGGGGGTCCGCGGCGATCTGGATGAGGAAGGCCAGGGCCAAGAGGGGAAGGGGCTGCCGGGGAAAGGCCCCCAGGATCGCGGCGGTCCCCAGGAGGTACATGATGGCCGCCCTGACCAGGGAAGGCTGGGGGCCCACCAGATACACGTAGAGGATGATGCAGAAGGCCCCCGCCAGGGCCGCGGGTTTGAGTCCCAGGGGCCTTTTCAGGAGAAAGGCGATCAGGGCGGAGACGATAGCCAGATGCATCCCCGAAAGGGCCAATACGTGGGAACAGCCCGCGGCCTTGAAGGCGCCGGCCAGAGCCACCGCCTCCGGCGACTGATCCTCCCGGGCCCCCAGGATCAGGGCCGCCGCCAGAGCCCCCCAGGGACGGCCGGCGAATTGGTCCAGGAGCCTCATCCTGACCACGGTCCGCAGTTGTTCAAGGGCCGACGCCTCCCGGAGGATGTGGACCGATTTGGCACTGAACCGGGGGACCTGCCCCCCGGCGGCCCCGGCCCCTGAAGGGCTTTCCCTCAAGGAACCCTCCAGATAAACGCCGGAGGATCGGCCGAATTCCTTGAGGCGGGGGATCGCCTCCGGGGGGAAGAAGACCATGAGGCGGCCCCGGGCGGAAGCGCGCAGGCCCCCGGAAGCGGAAGCGGCCTCCAGCCGGAGGTAGCCCATGCCCCCGGAGGCGGTTCCCCGGGGGTCGTCCAGCAGGGTCCCGGTGATCCCCAGGACCCGCTCCGGGGGAAGGGTCAGGCGGAGATCCCCGGCGGCGGCGGCGTTCCTCGCCGCGAAACCCAGGGTGAACCCTACCGCCAGGACGGTGACGGCGCGGCAGACCCTTTGAAAGCCCCGCCGGGAGCGGGGATTGGGGCGGCAGGCCGCCGGGAGATCCCCCAGGACCCTGAAAAGGGCGATCAGAAAAAGCAGCAGGGCCAAAATCCCCAGGAAGGGGTAGATCCGGAGGGCCCCCGCCCAGGCCCTTTCCAATCCGTAGTAGCTTATCAGGGCGCCAAGAAGCGCGTAGAGTGCCGGAGAAAGGGAAAAAATCGATTCTGGTGTCGTTATCATGATTATCTCCTCATATACTATATGGCGCTTATCCGGATTTTGCTTTGGTTCACCTCGTCTTTTTCTCCAAATATTTGTATTTCTTCCGCTTCATGATCAAGATGCACGGCGGAGGACTCCAGCCCCTGGTAGGAAAGGATGGTGAAGACCTCCCCCAGGATACGGTTTCTTATTTCCAGGGGCAAGGGGTCCGCCTTGATATGGAGCAGTGACCGGCGGGTCTCCTTGTCATATTTCGCTGAACGGACCGTGCCGGGCATACAGATAGGGTGCCCTTTCAGGGCAAATTGAATTTTGACCCGTATTTCCCGGTTTGTCCCTCCCCCTATGGCGACGGCGCACCCGCCTTCGGAAAAATCCTTCACGATACATTTGAGTCCGGGGCTCGATTCCGGCTTCCGGGCATTTTTTTCATCGAAGATGATATACAAATAGGCCGGTATGTCGACTTTAACCCTGATGGACTCCCGTTTTTGGGTCCTGTGGAGCGCGGCGGCATGATTAATTCTCAGGGCGGCTATTCCCTGGAAAAAAACCTCCGCCAGCACCGAGGAATAAAACAGGTAGCCCGCGTCATCCTTCCGCCAAAAATAAGCCGAGAGGTACCGATCTTCCCAGGAGAAGTCCGAGGGGAACTTCGGGTCTTCGGGCTGGGTTATGGTCATATAGTAGTCGTTATTATCGAGCATATTGACCATGAAGGACCCGGCGCCTTCAATCAGGATCTGTAATTCCTGGTAGTCCCCGATCTGCCGGGTATTGATAAGCGCGTTATGATCCTTCTTTTTGTCCCGTTCGATCTTCTTCCGGCAGCCATACAAGCGGGAAAGGAATTCATGATTGGCCTTATTTTCTTCCCCCCGGCTCTGTTCTACGATCCGAACAAAACTGAAAATGAGGAGATCCAATTTTTTTGGGGACCAGAAAAGGGAGCCGGGATCTTCGGGATCCGTTTTTAACGCGAGATTATAGAGGCGCTCCGCATCCTTATGCGTGAAGCCCTCGTCCTTAGCCATGGAAAAAAAGTTGCGCCGGGTCTTCTTTTTTTCTTTTAAGGAGGAATAGCCGGATAAAAAAGCAGACCATCCCACCAGAAGAATGAAAAGCACGATGATACACACCACTATGATACTATACCCCATGTATCTATTTCTATATACTCCTTTCATTAAGTATACTGTTTATTAAGTAAGTATATTGCCGGAAAAACGATCTGTCAAAACGATCGGTCAAAACAATCGGTCAAAGGAGCGCCATGGGCATTATTACGGAATCCCTCATACTCTTTGGAGTCCTCTTTCTTCCCGGTATAGGCCCCGGCCCGGGGGGCGTCATTCCCTTTTCGGTAAACCGGGAACTGAGCCGTATCTTTGTCTACAATATCCCCGCCTTCGCCCTGATCTGGTATCTCCTGGGCCTCACCGGAGGCCGGCGCCTGCCCCGTCCCGGCCTGAAAGACCTGTCCGCCGCCGCCATTGCCCTGCCGGGCCTCCTGGCCATCGGTTACTGCGTCTCCCTGACCGGGTCTTTCCTGGCGGATCTTGTCCCGGCGATCCAGGTGGATCCCCCCGGGGACGCCCTTCAATGGGTGTTGACGGCGGTTTCCTCCCTTACCACGGGATACCTGGAGGAAAGTTACTTCCGGTTTTACCTGCTGACCCGGCTCACCCAAGGGGGAATCCCTCCCCGCAGGGCCCTGCTCATCTCAACCGCCCTCTTTGCCCTCTGCCACATCTACGAGGGGTTCCCCGGCGTCCTGAACGCCCTCCTGGCGGGGCTTTTCCTGGCCGGCCTCTTCCTGAAAAAGCCCTCCCTCCACAGCCTCGCCTGGGCCCACGGGGCCTACAACATGACGGTTTACCTGGTTTTAGCTTTAACAATGAACCGTTAACAAAGAGAGCGGGCGGCGGGGCGTCTTACGCAGGATCATCCAGGCTTGAGATCTCCCGCCGCTCCCCATTGCCGCCCAGGGCTATCCACCGGGTCTCCCAGCCTTCCAGACTCAGCGGCCCCAGGGCGTCGAAGGGCGGCGCATCGGCCATGAACCGGGCCGGGGCGGAACCCAGGTTGTGGAGGCAGAGGACCCGGCGGCCCGCGGGTTCCGGGCCCCGGAGGACCGCAAAGACCGCCCCGGCGGCGTCGGGGATGCGGTGGGGCGCGGTGGGGATAAAGGCTTCTTCAGCGGCCCGGAAATCCAGGAAGCGGCCAAAGAGGCGGTATACCCGGCCCCGGAAGGAGCGGGGGTCTTCCAATTCAGCCTCCAGGAGGTCTATGGGGGGCTTCTCCCGGTTGATGGCCCGGTTAGATCCCCGGAGGGCCGGCCCTTCCTTCCAGGCCCGGGAGCCGACCCAGCTATGGAAGTACACCGCCGGAAGCCCCGGCAGGGAGAGGAGGACGGCCTGGGCCGCGATAAAGGCCCGGGCCCGGAGCCGGACCCCCTCGTCCCCGCATAACCGCGCCCCCAGGCTTTCGGGGGCCACCATATCCGCATAGGAACAGTTAAGCTCGTAGGGGACGGGGCCTCCGGCGCCGCTCTTGTAGGAGACCAGGGCCCCCCGCCGCTGGGCCTCCTCAATGACGGCGGCAAAGGCGGCCTCCTCCACCAGGCCCCGGGCGGGGGTCAGCCCCACCCCGTCGTGGCTGGCCAGGAAGTTGAGGAAGATCCGCCCCTCCCGGGCCGGGGGCAGGGTCCGCGCCCAGGCGCGGAGGGGGGCCCCATCCCCGGAGATGGCGGTGTAGAGGACCAGGGGGGGCAGGGCGAAGTTGTAGACCAGATGGGCCTCGTCCCCGGCCCCGAAGTAGGAGATGTTCTCCTCGTGGGGCACATTGGTTTCGGTGAGGATCCGGAGGTCCAGGGCCAGATAGTCTATCAGCGCCCGGAAGAGCCGGACCACCGCATGGGTCTTGGGGTGGTGGATACAGGGGGTCCCCTCCTCCTTCCAGAGGTAGGCGATGGCGTCCAGCCGGACTATCCGGGCCCCCCGGCGGTAATATTCAAGAAAGATGGCGACGAATTCCAGCAGCACCGAGGGGTTGGAGAAGTCGTAGTCCGCCTGATCCGCGCTGAAAGTGGTCCAGACATGAAGTACCGAGCCGTCCCTCCGGGTAAAGGGGGTGAGGAGGGGATGAGTCCGGGGCCGGACCACGCCGGAGGGGTCAAAATCCCCGTCTTTCGTGATATACCAGCCCTCATAGGGCCCCTCCCCGCTGAGGAAGCCTTTGAACCAGGAACTTTCCACGCTGCCGTGGTTCAGGACGAAGTCGAAGACCATCTTAAACTGCCCGCCCAGTTCCCGGATATCCTCCCAGGTACCGAAACGGCGGTCCACCTGGCGGTAATCGATCACCGAAAAGCCGTCGTCCGAGGAATAGGGATGAAAGGGGAGCAGGTGAAGGCAGGTAAAAGCCCCCCGGTTCCACCGGGCGAGGAAACGGGCGAGCCGGGCGAGGCCGGTTTCCCCGCCGCCGTCTGGGCCCGGGGGGCCCAGCATATCCCCGTAGGTGATGAGCAGGGCCCCATCTGAGCGGCTGCCGAACGGGGCGGGCTCCGCCCTTCCCGTCCCGGCGGCCCCGGGGGTAAGGAGGGCCATGAGGCGGAGGAACACCTCAGATCCCTGATCCCCGTAGATATATTCCAACAGGTCCTTGATTTTTTGCTTTACCGGTTCCATAGGGTATCCTCCTTTTTCCATTATACTGCATGTCCGGGAAAACAAAAAGGCGGACCTTGAGGGGGGTAGCGGAGGAAGCCCTCCAAGGGGCCCCTTCAGGGGGCTTTGAGCCCTTCAGCGGGCTTCCGGAGCGAGGGGGGGCGACGGGAAGTCCTCCCTCCCGGAACCAGGCGGGGAAACAAGCCCCCCCTTTTCTGAAAGAAACGGCTTAGAAGCGGACCGTCAACGAAAGTCCCCCGTCCAGGACGTAATAGGAGGCGCCCCCCCCCTTAGGGGAGCTGTCGGTAGCGCCGTTGATGGTGTACATCGACCGGGTGGCTCCCCGGGAACCCCGGATAAACCGGTAGGAAAGGTTCAGGGAAATATCGAACCGTTCATGGGGGGAAAAAACAAGCTCCCCCTGGGGTTCCATGAAGAGGCCGAAATATACTGAATCGATGAACTGGAGGCTCCGCTGCCAATGGTCGTCCAGGGCGACTCCCATGATTAAGGGACTTATTTGAAAAGAGAGGCCGGCGTTCAGGTACTTGGAAATGAAAACATGCAGGGACAGGCCCGGAGCAAAGATCAGCCAATCCTGGGAGTAAGCGATTCCCGGCCCAAAGAACGGCTCCTTGGGAAGACTGGGATCCCAGGGCTGGTACTCATCATTTATTTGTTCCGCATACTGCTTATAGCCGTCCCTGGAGACCCAGTAGAAATTCATATAATGAAGCGCGCCATACGCCTGCACCCACATCTTGGAAAAAAACGGCAGGGAGAGTCCCGCGGTCAGATCAAAAAACCATGCCCCCTCGGTATAATTTTCATGGCGGGATAAATGGGACAAGGCATTCTTCGGCGCCAGCCAATCCCGGTCCTCCATAAGTCCCGTCTTCCCGGGCAATCCGGCTTGTAACGCGGCACGGAAAAAAAAGCCCTTGGTCCGGGGATCCACGGGGGCATAATCCACCACGACCCCCCAATAAAAGAGGGGTTTCAGGTCCCAGAGCAGTTCACTGAGTTTTGTATCGCTGCTCGAATTTACATACACGATCTCTTCCACCTGCCCGTATTTAGTCCCCATGGTAAAATCCAGGGACACGGTATAGGAAGACGGCAACAAGACGGCCGTTTCCCTTTGCCCGTAAAGGGGAAAGAGTGCCAGGATCGACAGACTCAGGACGAGGAAGGGCTTCATCTTCCCAGGATACCCTAAAAACGCGGTCCTATCAAGCGCCAGGCCGGGGCCGCGCCACAAAAAACCCTCCCGGAAGGGAGGGTTTTTCCCGCGCCGGAGGCGCGGGGCGGCTCAACGCAGAGCGTTGGGCCGGTGTGGCGCGATCAGCCGCGCTTAGGGAAAGTCTACATCGTCGTAGTCAATCACGATCTTCGCAACAGGGGTGAGGGTACCACTACCACCCACCTCCGCAATATCAAGGGTGATTTCCTTCGGATCAGCTTCGCTCCAGGTCAGTATCCCATGGGTTTTGTGAGTACTGAACGTACCGGCATTGTACTTCTTCCATTTAAACGCGACCGTCTTGGCCGTGTTTATATACACATCCGGCGCATCCTCCGGCTGAGGCGCCGTTATCAGCGTATTGGTCACAAAATAAGTATTCGGATTCGTATTTGACCCTGCGTTAAGGTAGGTCGCGCCGGCATAATACAACAGGCCGAGGGTCGTGGTCTTTATCGCGTAGGTCTTAGTGGTGGGCGCCGTGAGCACCGCGCCCAGGTCTACGGCCAGATCGCTAAACTTGCCACCCAGTGCAGTGGCTCCGTCACCCGCCGTACCCCAATTAGCTGTAGTCGGCACGGGGGAGGTCTGGCCGGACTGCGACGCAACCGTGCGGGTAAGCGTCGGCACGCCGTCGCTCCGAAGCTCTTTCACCGCGGCGGTCAACTGAAGGTAAGTAGCCGTCCCACCTATAGCGGTCCCCTGGTCAGTGTCGGAAAGGGGATAAGCCGCCTTAACATCCTCCTTCCTATACACGCCGGTACCCGTTGCCACGATTTTCCCGGTCTCGGTCACGGTCACCGTGCTCCCTACGGTGAGAGTCCCGCTCTCTACCGTGAGGGTCTTGTCGGCGGGTACCAAGAGGGGGCCGCTTCCCGCCAGGGTCAGGTTGCCCTTGGTGGCTTTCACGGTCACCGAGTCGGACAGCGTTACCGTTGTCGTTCCTGATGCAGAAAGTGTCGCTCCTGAGAGGTCAAGCTTGTCTGAAAGGGTCACACTGCTCGTCGTAATGGCGACCTCCCCGGTGACCACAACCTTAGCGATGCTGATGGTCAGGGTGGCGGCATCCACCGTCAGCGTCTTCGTCACCAGGAGGTTTCCTGCACCGCTGATACCGGAAAGCTCCGACGCCTTAATAGATGCAATCGCCGCCGTCGTGTCTGCAGCTATTGTGGTGATGTCATTGGCCGAAGCCGCCACCGTAGCCTCCTTGCCCCCGGTTATCACCTCCGCCTCTACATTTTTTGGAGGCACATAGGTAGTCGCCGCCCCCAGGCTAATCTTCCCGGTTCCCTCACGGGTAATCGTTGCCTCCGATGCGTCAATGATTAAGGGAGTAGCGGCAGCGGTTTTTACCGTTACCCCGTCCAAAATCTTAACCTTCACCGTTTTGAAGTCAAGCGTACCGAAGTTTTCAGTATCCGTTATCTCCACCGATACCTCCGCTGCCCTCGCCGCCTGTACTGATGAATT
>JAITRV010000016.1 GCA_031288215.1 Spirochaetaceae bacterium
CCCCGGCTCCTCCTTCTGGACGAACCCACCGCCTCCCTGGACAGGGGTTACAAGGCGCGCGTTTTACGGATGATCCTCGACCTCAAGGCGGAAGGCACGGCGATGATCGGCGTGTTTCATGACCGGGACGCCCTTGCCGCCCTTGCGGACTTCCGCTACGATTTGCCGCAGGGCGGCTACCGGGATCTGCGTGAAGAAGATGGGGACTCGTGAGGGCGGCTCCGTCTCCGCGGCTTTCCCCATAAACCTTGGCGGCAAACTCCGGTTTTCACTCATTCCATAGCTATTCACAAGGGCCCTTAGGTTGTATTATGACGGTAGCTATAATAGGAGGAATGATGTCTAAACGTATATCCTTGCTTCTTGTTTTTTTCTTTACTTTCTTCGTCCTCTACGGACAGAACTCCGCGAACACGGTGGGCCAGCCTGAGCTGGACAACGCGGTAAAGAGTCTCGCGGCGGAAATACAGAAAAAAATTCCCGCCGGAGGAACGGTAAAAATCCTCCTGGGCCAGTGGACCTACTATGATTCGGTTCCGGCCCTCGGCTCCTACTGGGCCGCCCAGCTTACCGGGGAATTGGCGAATGTTCCGAACCGGTCTTTTATCCTCGTTTCAGGCGGCGGCGCGGATTGGACGGTTTCCGGCGAAATCATTGAAACCCCCGGCGCGATACGGGTGTATACCCGGCTTATCCGTTCCGCCGGACAGTCAATCGAGGCAAGCTTCCAGGCGGATTTTGAGATGAACAGTTATCTTGCCGAAATGCTTTCCTCCGGCGGGAGTTCGTCTTCGGTGTTCCGCGACGCCTACGAATTTGACAGCATGGAGAACCCGCAGACGGTGGAAATAGGGACCGGCGAAGGCGGGCCGGCCACTAATCGCACCATTCATACTGAAAATGACGAAGACTTCTTTTTGCTCGTTGCGGACCGGGAGGGCACTTTGACGATTGAAACCACCGGAAGCATGGACACCTATATGGAACTATACAACGCCGATTCGGGGGAGAAACTCGACAATAATGACGACGGCGGCTCAGGTTCCAATGCCCGGATCCGCCGCCAGGTGGTTCCGGGAAGCCGTTATATCGCCAAGGTTCGCGGGTATGACAGCGGCACGGGAACCTACGGCCTGCGCGCCTGGATAAGCGAAACGATCCGCATTCCCCCCGACGAATACGAAAACGACGATGATTTTGATTCCGCCAAAGACCTCAGCCCGGGCACTCCCCAGCGGCATACCTTTACCACCGGGGATGACGTGGACTGGGTTCAATTCCGTATCAGCCAGGCCGGACGCTATACCATCCGGACCCGGGGCGTCAATTCCTCCGGACTTGATACGTACATCGAATTGTACGACGAAGATCGCGATTCCATTGATGACGACGACGACGGCGGCGAAGATTACGATTCCCGGCTCTCCCTGCGCCTCCAGGCCGGAACCTACTATTTGAGGGTGGAATGTCTCAACGACGAACCGGACCAGCCCTACACCATCAGCGTGGAAGAAGATCGGTAGGCGGAAACAGGAGGGAGGATCGTGAAGGCAAAGGGATTTTTCCTCATGTATGCCTTTCTTGTTTCCCTCTCTTACGCCGAAGACACCGGGCCCGCCGGGCGTTTCGCCCTGGTTATCGGCAACAGCGATTATCTGCATGTGGATAATCTGCCGAACACCGCCAACGACGCTTCGGATATCGCGGAAAAACTCTCGTCCCTGGGCTACGACGTTGCCCTGCGCCTCAACACCGATTTCGGCGCCATGACCCGGGCCGTCGGCGACTGGATACGCCGGCTTTCCGCAGAAGGGTCAAGCGAGGGTTTTTTCTGGTACGCGGGGCACGGCGTTCAGGTTGGGGGTGAAAATTACCTTTTGCCCGTGGACATAAACGCCGGGGACGAGGCGGGCATCGTCTACGGGGCCTACCCCCTTGGACGCCTGCTGCTTTCCCTGGAACAGACGGCGAGGAACAAGCTCAACGTGGTGGTCCTTGACGCCTGCCGGGACAATCCCTTTAAAAATCTGGCCGGCGGGAGCCGCGGCCTTGCCCGGGGCTTTGTGACCGTGGAACATCCGCCCCAGGATATTTACATCATGTTTTCCACCGCCCACGGAACCACCGCCGCGGACGGCGAAGGAACGCGGAACAGTCCCTTTACCGAAGCCTTTCTGCGGTACATCGATTCGGGGGAAATCCTCCCGGTCATGGCGGGGCTCATTACCCGGGAAACCATGCGCCTTACCGGCGGCAAACAGCGGCCCTACCAGAACGGCAGTATTGTCAGCGAGTTGTACTATTCCCTCGCGCCGCGGAACGGTCAGGCGTCCGTTGCCGCGGGAACCGTTGTTTCAGGCCCCGGCGCGGTCCCCCGGGGAACCGCGCCGCGAGCCCCGGAAGCGCCGGAGGGGGACATGTTCCCCTCGCCCGCGATGGCAGCCATTCTTGCCGGGACCTTTACCATGGGCAGCCCGCCCTCGGAGCGTGAACGGGTGGGCTACCAGGAGGAGAGCCGCCGGATAGCGCTGGACGCCTTTTTCCTG
>JAITRV010000066.1 GCA_031288215.1 Spirochaetaceae bacterium
GTTATCAGCATAAACATCCCCGTCCTGAAGCTCCCCGCGCAAACGGAATCGTCCGGCCCGGCGGGCCTTACTTGGCGGCGGCTTGCCAGAAGCCCTTCCACTCCCCGGGACGTTCCAGGTAGTAACGGCACTGCTCGGCATAGAAGACGGCCGGTTTGTCTTCCTTGATAAGGGCCTCAAAGAGGGGCAGGGCCTGCTTGAATTCCCCCTGGTAGAAGCGGTCCCGGGCCGTGTCAAAGCGCCGGAGGATATACTCCTTGCCCCGGAAGATCGCCTCCGGCATGGGTTCGTAGACGGTAACCGGCTCCTTCTTGCCCACCACCGCCACCTGGGCGAGCTTGCGGCCGAAGAAGGGGCCGCGCCGCGCCGCCTGGGTAAAGGTCGTCTCGGTGCACATGAGGTAGGTGCCGAATTGTTTGTTCAGCCCTTCCAGCCGGGCGGCGAGGTTCACCGAGTCCCCCAGCATGGTGTAATCGAAGCGTTTGCTGGAACCCATGTTCCCCACCACGGCGAAGCCCGTATTGAGCCCGATCCGGGTCAGCAGGCGGCAGCCGTATCTTTCATCAAAAAAGTCCTGCCGTTCCGCCAGCCGCTGCTGGCAGAGCATGGAGGCCCGCAGGGCCCGGGCGGCGTGATCCTCAAAATTCAGGGGGGCGTTCCAGAAGGCGATGATCGCGTCCCCTTCGTATTTATCGATGGTTCCCCCGGAGTCCAGGATGGTATCGGTCATGAAGGAAAGGTAATCGTTGAGGAGTTCCGTAAGCTGGGAGGGATCGAGCCGTTCAGAAATCGTGGTAAAGCCCTGGACATCGGAAAAGAAGATGCTGATCTCCCGCCGCTCCCCGCCGAGGCTGAGGAGTCCGGGATTCGCCAGGAGCTGTTCGATCACCGCGGGGCTGAGGTACTGGCTGAAGGCGGACTTGATGAACCGCTTCTGGCTGCCCTCGGTGGCGTAGTTATAGAGGGTGGCCGTGAGAAAGGCGAAGAGGACCGCGGCGGCCGGGGCAATCAGGGGCGCCCAGAAGCCCCGGTCGTAGGCGATGAACACCCCGGCGGTGATGAGCGCCAGGGTGAGGACCGCGCCCCCCACGGACAGGGGGATGCGGCCCGAATAGAACACCAGGGCCGTCACGATCAACACCGCGGCAAGGATGAGCAGGGTATCCGCCCCGGGGGAACTGGAACGGATGAAATCCTGCATGAGCAGATTGTCCAGCATGGTAATGTGCATTCCCACCCCGGGATAAACCGAGGAAATGGGGGTGGTACAGATATCAAAGAGCCCCGGAGCATAGTAGCCGAAGAAGACGTATTTGCCGGAAAACTCCTCCGGGGGCAGGAGGGGCGTTTCCCCCCGGCGGTAGGCCTCGGCGCTTTTCAGCACCTCGTCGGCAAAGTAGGGGATGTACCGGTCCAGGTCCCCCCGGAAGCGGAGGAGGGCGGCGCCGGTCTTGTCCACCGGAATCGTATACTCCCCCCACCGGATGAGGGACTTCTTGGCGTCATAGCCCAGTTTCCCGTCCATCCCCGCGGCCAGGAGGGACGCCGCGGAAAGGGCCGGCACCGCCCGGTTATCAAAGAGGGTAAAGATCCGGCCCCGGCGGAATATATCGTCCGGGTCGGCCGTGCCGGTGATGTTGCCGATGACCTCGGCGCTGTCCCCCAGTTCCCCGATAGGGAACTGGGCCCCGATACGGCCCTCCGCTCCCCGGAGGAGGTCAAAGCCGGGCACTATGCCTTCGAAGCCCTGAAGCGTGAAAAGGGGCTTGTCCACATCCTCGGGCCAGGTGAGGGTATTTCCCGTTTGGGTGCTGAAAAAGACGGTCTGCACGGTCCTGCCGAAGGACCGCGCCGCATCGGCGAAGGCCCGGTCGTCCCGGGGGCCGTAGATCGAGGGCTCGGAAAAGATAACGTCAAAGGCCAGGGACTTTGCCCCGGCGATCCCCATATACTCAAGCAATTCGGCGTGGGCCCGCCGGGGCCAGGGCCAGGGCCAACCCCGTGCCTCGCTTGCCCAATCGATGCTGTTCTGATCCAGGAGGATGACGACGATATCCTCCGAGGGCGGATGGCTGGAGGCGAAAAAACTGACCCGGAAGTCGTAGGTTTTACCCTCGATATAGTCGAAGATCCCGAAAAAATGGCAGGCCAGCACCGCCAAAAAGACCGCGGCGGCGCTGACCGCCGCCGCAAGCCCCCGAGGGACTTTCCGTGCGTTTCCCCCTTTCGCTATCCGATTGGATGGGCCCTGAGTTCCCGCCCCTTTCAATAGTTTCTTCACGATACCCCCCTCGGCCCCCAGGGCCCTTTACCTCATCAGTAGATCGTGTTACAAAGAGGGACCGTTCCAATATATCAGCGGTTGGAACCAGCCCATCGTATTTCAAAGGAAGTCATGACCGAGTCGACCCTTCGCATCATCAACGCCATCAAGGCAGTACCCCCGGGCAGGGTCTCAAGCTACCGGGACATCGGCTTTGCCGCCGGCCTCCCCCAGGGCGCCCGTCAGGTGGCCCGCATCCTCCATTCCATGAGCCGCTCCCAAAACCTGCCCTGGCACCGGATCGTCCGCTCCGACGGGACCATCGCCCTGCCTCCGGGGGACGGCAGGGAACTCCAAATCGCCCTCCTCCGCTCCGAGGGCGTCGAGGTCCCGGAAACAGGCCGAATCGCCCCGCACTGGTTCTGGGCCCCTGCCCCTGCCCCGGAGGGGCTTTCATTGCGGGATAGTGCAACTCCCTCCCGGGATCGGAGCCCGCTCAGATAGGGCGGAGCCGCGGCCCTCCTGCATGACCCCGTATCGCTTCAAGAGAAGCCCCCCCGGGGCCGGGATCGGAGCCCGCTCAGATAGGACGGAGCCGCGGCCCTTCTGCATGACCCCGTATCGCTTCGAGAGAAGCCCCCCCGGGGCTTAGTTCGAGAGAAGCCCCGGAGGGGCCGCGGCCTCAAAGCGGGATTTGCGGAAAATACGGGTATCTTCCACGCGGTAGCTTCTGAGGTTCCGCTCCACGTTGGCAAGCCGCAGCCTCGGTGAGGGATGGGTGGTATTGAACCCTCCGGGCGTTTTGGCCTGGGCACGGTCCAGGGCGCTGAGCATATCACTGAAACTCACGGGATTATACCCCGCGGAAGCCATGAGGGAGAGGGCTGTTTTGTCCGCGTCAAATTCCTGGGCTTGGGAATACCCGTTTCGGATCATGGTGTTTACCAGTTCCCGCACCGAATCGCTGAAAAGCTGTTTCCGCTCCTGGGACAATGCCCGGGAAGCGATATCCGCGGCGGTATCGGCCACCTCCGTCAGGTTTTGGAGCAGCCGCAGATTATTTATCAGATCGAGGCTGTGTTGGAGCTGAATATGGGCCGCCTCATGGGCAATCACCGCCGCCAGGGCATCCTCGGATGCCGCGCTGGCGACGATACCCCGGGTCAGAAAGATATGCCCTCCGGGGGTGGCAAAGGCGTTGATCTCCGGGCTGTCCAGGATCATCACATGATACCCCGCGTACAATTCCGGCTGGGGGGAATTGATCACGATGGCGGCGCATATCTTATTGAGGTAGGCGGTGAGCCCCGGATTCCGCTCCCAGGGCGGGTATATGGTCAGGATATTGGCCCCCACGGCCCTCCCGATATAGTACCCGTCCTCGGAGGTTGCTTCTTCCTCATTCAGCTTGCTCAGGGCGCTTTCCATCCGGTTCACGGCGCCGGAGGTCTCCCGCGCGATGGAACTGATGGTACTCAGGGCCTCCCGGGGGCTGCCGGATGATCCGGAGGAGACACAGGCCGCCGGCGCCAGGGCGATGAGGGGAAGCGCCAGCAGGAAGCAGCCGATCCTGGGGAAGCGGCGGTTTTTATAACGGTTCATGATCACTCTCCCATGAATAAATGGCCTTCGCTTAAAAAGGCCTGCAATTCCTGGGGCGAAATCGTTATCGCTTCCATGGCGTCTATGCGGGAATAGTCGAGGTCTCCGTCCTGCCGGTACCCCGCCTCAATCTCCGCGGAAAACCCCTTCCCTGCCAGGGCAAGTTCCCCGGCGGAGGCGGAACGGCCCGAAGCGCTTACCCGCCGGGTGGTGAGGCTGGCTCCGGCGATCCACCCGGTGAGGGAGGACGAGACCCGGCCTTCCACCCATTTGCCCTTGATCTGGAGAACCGTAAGGGCGGTACCCTGGGCCAAGTTCCCCAGGGTACGGGCAAAGAAGCCCGTGGAGGACTTTACCGCGGCGCTTTTCACCGCCACATAGACGGTCGTGCCCCGGGCGAACTGGGCCTCGGCGCTTAAAACCGTGAAAACGACAAATACGATTGAAATCAGGCATCTTTTCATCGGCATCCTTCTTGAGCAACAGCATACGAAAAAGCGCAAGTTGTTTCAATACTCTCATACTCTCTCAAGATACTCTCTCAAGATAAACGCGGCGCATCCTGGTGCCTGGTTGCGGTCAGCACATGGGCGGAAAAAGCCGCCGCGGAGAACGCGCAAGGGATAGAAGCGGAAATCCCGCAGACTTTCCCGCAGGGAAAGTCGAGGAATTGAAGCGGATAGCCCGGTTTCCGGCGCG
>JAITRV010000086.1 GCA_031288215.1 Spirochaetaceae bacterium
GACGCCAACACCGGCGTGCGCGCCCGGAACCAGATCCTGATCTACATGGACACCTACATCATGGGCCAGGGCTTCCTCCCCACCACCGAACAGGTGGTGCCGGAAAAGTACTATAGCATCAAGTTCCAGGGCGGAAACTAGGCCCCAGGGACATGGCAGACGACCAACCCCTTCTGCGTTTGGAAGGGGTTTCTAAGGATTTCTACGGAACCCAGGTCCTGTCCGACGTGCATTGCTCCCTGCGCAAGGGGGAGATTCTCGGACTGGTGGGGGAAAACGGCGCGGGCAAAACGACCCTGATGCAGATCATCTTCGGGATGCCCGTCATTGCCGACACCGGGGGCTTCGGGGGCAAGGTATACCTCCGGGGCGTCCCGGTGTCTTTCAAGAGCCCCTTCGACGCGATTGACGCGGGAATCGGCATGGTGCATCAGGAGTTTTCCCTCATCCCCGGGTTTTCCGCGTACGAAAACATACTCCTCAACCGGGAGCCCGCCCGGAACAACCCGGCGGTGGAGGTGTTTGGGGAAAGGCTCGCCACCCTCAGAAGGGATGTGATGAGAAGCCGCGCCGGGGGCGCCATCGAAAAGCTGGGGGTTACAATTGCCGCGGACACGGTGGTTGCGGAAATGCCCGTGGCCCACAAACAGTTCACCGAAATTGCCCGGGAGATAGACCGGGACCGGGTGGAACTCCTCGTTTTGGACGAACCCACCGCGGTGCTCACCGAAAGCGAGGCGGACATACTCCTGGGGGCGCTCAAGCGGCTCGCGTCCGAGGGGATCGCCATCATCTTCATCTCCCACCGCCTCCACGAAGTCACGGAAATTGCCGACCGGGTGCTTGTGTTGCGGGATGGGCACATTATCAAGGACACCCCCAACGACAAGGTTTCCGTGCTGGACATCGCTTCCTGGATGGTGGGCCGGGAAATGGCCGACACCCGCCACTCCGCCCGGGAGCGGACCCTGGAGGGGGAGGCGCTGCGGGTTGACCATCTCTGGGTGGATATGCCCGGGGAAACGGTGCGGGATGTTTCCTTTACGGTAAAGACCGGGGAGATATTCGGCATCGGCGGGCTTGCCGGACAGGGCAAGCTCGGAATCCCCAACGGCATCATGGGGCTCTTTCCCGCCGGGGGGCAGGCGCTGCTGAACACCTACCCGGTGACGCTGGGGGATCCCCGGCTGGCGCTGGACTGTGGCATGGCCTTTGTCTCCGAGGACCGCCGGGGGGTGGGGCTTCTCCTGGACGAAAGCCTGGACTGGAACATTGCTTTCGGGGCCATGCAGCTTAAAAGGGAATACCTCAAAACCTTCTGCGGCGGCCTTTTTTCATTACGGGATGAAAGGGCCATGAAAAATCTGGCCGATGAATACATCGCCAAGCTGGAAATAAAATGTACCGGATCGAAGCAGCTTGCCAAGGAGCTTTCCGGCGGGAATCAGCAGAAGGTATGCCTGGCAAAGACCTTTGCCCTGAATCCCCGGCTGCTGTTTGTTTCCGAGCCTACCAGGGGTATCGACGTGGGAGCGAAAAAAATAGTCCTGGATACCCTCAGGTTTTACAACCGGGAAAAGGGAACCACCATTGTCATGGTTTCCAGCGAATTGGAAGAACTGAGGTCCATCTGCGACCGGATCGCCATTGTGGACGAGGGCCGTATCGCGGGCATCCTGGACCCCGGCGCGCCGGCGGCGGATTTCGGGCTTCTCATGTCGGGGGAAAAAATATGAGCGACCTCAGCGTTAAATCAGACGGCGTGGATTTCCGCGGCAGGATTCGGCAGTTTGTTACCGATTTTGGGTGGCCCCGGCTGATCATCTTCTTCTTTGTGGTAATCCTCTTTATCGCCGCTCCCTTTGTGGGGGTAAAGGCGGACAGCTCCATCAAGGACGTGCTGGTCCGTTTCGGCCAGAACGGGGTCATGGTCCTGGCTATGGTCCCCATGATGCAGTCCGGCAGCGGGCTCAACTTTGGCCTTCCGGTGGGGATTGTGGCGGGGCTTTTGGGCTCCACCCTTTCCATGGAGTTCCATCTTACGGGCTTCGCCGGTTTCTTCGGGGCGGCCCTCCTCAGTCTTCCCTTCGCCCTTGTTTTCGGATGGCTCTACGGCCTCCTGCTCAACAAGGTCAAGGGAGAGGAAATGACCATCGCCATGTACGTGGGGTTTTCCATCGTAACCTTCATGGCCATCATGTGGCTTATCCTCCCCTATTCGAACCCTACCATGGTTTGGGGTTATACCGGCAAGGGCTTAAGAACCACCATCACCCTTGACGGCTACTGGTCCCGCATTCTGAATGAATTCCTGGTGGTTAAAATCGGGCCGTTCTTTGAATTTCCCACCGGCTCAATTCTGTTCTTCGCCTTCATGGCCGTTATCATGTGGCTCTTTATGCGGAGCCGGACCGGGACGGCCCTCACCGCTGTGGGCTCCAATCCCGGTTTTGCCCGGGCCGGCGGCGTTTCGGTAAACCGCTGCCGGATCATCGGCGTCGTGGTTTCGTCCATTTACGGAGCCATAGGCATCCTCACCTATCAGCAGGGGTTCGGCTTTATCCAGCTTTACCAGGCCCCCCTCTATATGGCCTTTCCGGCCGTAGCGGCGATACTGCTGGGGGGCGCTTCGGTGAACAAAGCGAACATCCTTAACGTGGTGGTGGGGACCTTCCTCTTTCAGAGTATCCTTACCATGACCCCTTCGGTGATCAACAACATACTTCAGACCGACATGTCCGAAGTGATCCGCATCCTCATTTCCAACGGAATGATCATCTATGCTTTAACCAGAAGAACGAAGGTGACCAAATGAAACAGGAATCGAAATTGAATAAGCCGAACAGACCCCGTTTCCTGAGACCCGGTTTTCTTGCGGATAACGCGGTGGTCCTCATCTTTGTATCCATTACCGCGGCGGCGATCCCCATTTCGGGGCTTCCCCTCACGTCCATTGTGCAGGAGATCCTCACCCGGATTGGGCGGAACTGTTTCTTGGTGTTCAGCCTCCTCCTTCCCATCATGGCGGGGATGGGCATCAACTTCGGCATGGTCCTGGGAGCCATGGCCGGACAAATCGGCCTCATATTCACCGTGGACTGGAATATCGTCGGCGTACCGGGCCTCGTCTTCGCCAGCCTTATCGCCGTTCCTATTGCCGCCGGCCTGGGCTGGCTTGCCGGCCAGATCCTCAACCGCGCCAGGGGCCGGGAAATGGTAACCGGTTATGTGCTGGGCTTTTTCATGGACGGCTTTTACCAGTTCATTGTCCTCTACCTCATGGGCCAGCCAACCATCTGGACCGCCGGCTTCTTTCGCCAGTGGACCGCCCTCATTCCCATTCATTCCCCGACGATCATTCTTTCCCGGGGCTATGGTATCAGAAACACGGTGTCCCTGGATGCGGTGCGCCAATCCCTGGATAAATTCATACCCTTAAGGATAGGGCCGATTTCCATACCGGTGATGAATTACCTGGTCATAGGCGCGCTCTGCCTGTTTATCATCTGGTTCCGCAAAACCAAGCTGGGCCAGGATATGCGGGCGGTAGGGCAAAACCAGGCGGTGGCCCACGCCGCGGGGATACCCGTGGACAAGACCCGGATTCTGGCCATTGTCATCTCTACGGTTCTGGCGAGTCTTGGGCAGATCATATTCCTCCAGAACATGGGGAACATAGCCACCTACAACGCCCACCAGCAGACGGGCTTTTTCGCGGCCGCGGCCATTCTTGTAGGGGGCGCTTCGGTTTCCAAGGCAAGCATCCCCAACGTTTTTATCGGGACCATGCTCCTCCATCTGATGTATATTGTCGTGCCCCGGGCCGGAACCAATCTTTTTGGCGACGCCCAGATCGGAGAATACTTCCGGGACGCCTTTAGTTACGCTATCATTGCCCTGGCCCTGGTCATACACGCCTGGCGCAAACGGGCCCATGCCGAAGCCGCCCGGTCAAGTCTGCGGGGCGGGATGGCGCAAGGGGACGGAGAAATTTCATGAGGAAGCGGATATGGAAACAAAACAACGAAGGCTGATTATACGCACAGCGTTGGTGATTATCTTGATTGGCCTGGGAGTGGCGCTTTTTGTGTTGAACCGGGGACATTCCCTCCTGGTTGATAATCACGGCGTGGAGGCCTTGAATCTCCGCGCTCC
>JAITRV010000249.1 GCA_031288215.1 Spirochaetaceae bacterium
TTTACTTTTTTACGCGCCAGGCTGAATGCCTGCCGGCTCATATGGACCGCTTCTTTCAGTTTCGGGAAGAAGCGTTCAAGGGCGTTTTGAGAGCTTTCCTTCACCATGCTGAGCATGAACCATATTCATTTTTTGAAAGGCATTTTACGATTCCGGGTGAAATCCCGTGTTCGTTTCTTCGAGGGGTTTTCATATTCCGCTTGTTCTAACAGGCTTCTGATTTTCTCAATACAAGTTTTTTTCCCATGTTACCCCTCCCTATTTTGGTTTATCACCGCTTTTGGAGGCTGTCTATCCCTTAACTTGTTGACAGTGGGAGGGACCAGGGTCCTCCGTCACCCCCCTCAGCGGGGCTCTGCCCCGCAACGCCCCGCCGGGAGGCCCAAGGCCCCCCGGACCCCCCATTAACCCGCATTTTCTTTGCTGACTGCCTGCCGGCAGCCTGCCGCGCTTCGCGCATAAAGGGAGGCGGTTCCGCTTACTTCCATCCGGCAAGACTGAGCGCGGCGGTTCTTTTACCCGGCGCCGAAGGTATGGAGCCGTAAAAGGCTTTATAGGCCCGGTAGAAGTTTGAATAATCATTAAACCCCGCGTTATAGGCGGCTTCCTGCGCGTCGGCGCCTTCCAAAATTTCCTGCCGGGCCACGCCCAGGCGTTTTGTCCTGATATAATGATTAACCGTGGTTCCCGTGGTCTGCCGAAACAGGAGGTTCAGATAGTTCTTGCTGATATTGAAGCGGGCGGCGATATCATCCAGGGAAAGCTCTTCCCGCAGGTGTTCTCCCAGGTATGTAAGCACCCCCAGAATACGTTTGTCACCGGACACCGGCTCCCTGGTATACTTCGAATGCAGCATGGTTATTTCCGAAAGCAGGGAGATCAGCCGGCTTTTCAGGGCGATTTTTTGAAGGGGCCCTTCCATATCTTTACATTCCACCAGGGCCGTCATGTAAAAATTGATATTTCGTGAAGACGTATTGGGAAAAAACTGAGACCCCGTACTAAAGAGTTTCAGAAAGAGGGATTGTTCGGCCGTCTCAAATAATTCCGGCATAAAGAGGACGGAGACCCGGTGGTACCGCCGGGTCGTCAGGGGTTTCCAGCCGTGAAAATTGTTCGGCGGCGTAAGAAACAGGCTTTCGGACAGGAGCGGGTACTTGTAGCCTTCCAGATAGAATTCCACCTCCCCGCTAAAAACATAGATAATCTCATATTCCGCATGGACATGGGAACGAAAATCAACGCCGGGCCCCCCGTCGCTTCTATTATCCCACACATCCAGGCCGTCCAGATGGATGATGTTATTCTTATTCTCCATACCTGAAAGAGTAATCGGAGATGGTGATTTTTGCAATGTTTCTGATGATTCCTGCAATGGTTTTTACGGTAAGATAATGCTGAAATAATGAGTATGAAGAATATAATTGAAAAGCTGAGTCCGGTTCCCCGGCCGGAGAAGGTGCTTCAATTCGGGGAAGGAAATTTTTTGCGGGCCTTTGTGGACTGGCAGATCGACATCGCCAACGAAAAAACAGACTTTAACGGAAATGTGGTACTGGTTCAGCCCCTGGAACAGGGCATGGGGGACGCGATAAACGCCCAAAAGGGGCTTTATACCACCCTGTTACGGGGAATCCGCAAGGGGAAAACCGTTGAGGAATTCCGGCCGGTTACATCGATCAGCCGCTGCCTGAACCCCTATACCCACTATGAGGAGTATCTGCGCTGCGCGGAAAACCCGGATCTTCGTTTTGTCGTCTCCAATACCACCGAAGCGGGTATCGCCTATCACGCCGAAGACCGGCTCTCCGACAGGCCCCCCCGTTCCTTTCCCGGCAAGGTAACGGCTTTTCTGTTCCGCCGTTTTGAACATTTTAAGGGGGATCCCGCAAAGGCGCTGGTCTTTATCCCCTGTGAATTAATCGACAAAAACGGCGACAAACTGAAAGAAATCGTTGAAACCTACGCGCGGGAATGGAATCTGGGAGGGGCCTTTCTTGCGTGGCTTGGTTCCTGTGATTTTTGCAACAGCCTGGTCGACCGGATTGTACCGGGCTATCCCCGGGAAGAGGCCGGCGCCCTCTGCGAAAAGCTCGGTTACGAGGACCCGCTCCTGGTGGCGGCGGAGCTTTTTCACCTCTGGGTGATTGAAGGCGCAAAGGATCACCGCGCGGAACTCCCCCTGGCGGAGGCGGGGCTCAACGTGATATGGACCGCCGACATGAGTTTCTACCGGACCCGGAAGGTGCGGATTCTCAACGGCGCCCATACGTCCGGCGTTCTTGCGGCATACCTGTACGGCCTTGATACGGTGGAACAGTGCATCCGTGATCCCCTGATAAACAAAATGATGAAAAAAGCCGTTTTCGAGGAAATTATTCCTTCGATGGAAGGCGGTGCCGCGGAAGGCGGCCTCGCGGAAGGCGGCCCCGCCTCACTGACCGAATACGCGAATGACGTGTTTGAGCGTTTCGCCAATCCCTACATCAAACATCTGCTCCTTTCGATATCCCTCAATTCGGTATCGAAATTCAAGACCCGGGTGCTTCCCTCGCTGCTCGATCGTCTGGTCAAAACAGGAAAACCGCCGGAGGTTCTCAGCTTCTCCCTGGCGGCGCTTATCGCCTTTTATAACGGGACGAACCCCGCGGGCCGCATGTTAACCGGCAGCAGAAACGGCGTCCCCTATCCGATTCAGGATGACGAGGGTATAGTGAAACGGTTTGCCGCCCTCTACGCCGAAACGGCGGGCAGCGAAACGGAAAAGGCGCGGAGGATCACCCGGGCGGTGCTGGGTTCCGTTGACTGGTGGGGGGAGGATCTGTCGGCCTACGGGGGGCTTGAAGACGCCGTCGGCGCCGATCTTGCGGCGATCCGGCGTTCCGGCATAAAAAGCGTTATCGAAGGACTTGTGTAAGGTATGGGAACAGCGGGGCAGATAATCAGGATTCACGAGCGCGATAATGTGGCGGTGGCGATTCCTTTGTTGAAAAAGGGGACAAGCCTGGCCGCTCCGGCGGGGGGGGCTTCGTTCACCGCGGAAGACGAGATTCCCCCGGGGCATAAGATCGCCCTGGAGGATATTGAGGCGGGGGATCGGATCATCAAATACGGCCTTCCCATCGGCGCCGCCACGGTCCGGATAAAAAAGGGCGCCCATGTGCATACCCATAACGTACGGACCCTGCTTTCTGAGACGCCGGAATACCGCTACCCCGCGGCGGATCGGGGGGAGGATCGCGGCCGGCCGGGGGACATCCCTGAAATCAACCTGTTCCGGCGCAGGGACGGGCGTATCGGCATCCGCAACGAAATCTGGATCATTCCCACCGTCGGCTGCGTCAATAAAACCGCGGAAACCCTGGCCCGGTGGGCGGATCGGGAGTACGGCGGCAGCGCGGTTGACGGGGTATACGCCTGGACCCATCCCTACGGCTGTTCGCAGATGGGCGGCGATCATGAGACAACCAAGACCATCCTTGCGGACCTCGCCGCGCACCCCAATGCCGCCGCGGTACTGATACTGTCCTTGGGATGCGAAAACAATACCCTTGAGGGCTTTAAGGCGGCCCTGGGCGAATATGCCGAAGATACGGAACGCATGGCCTTCCTGGTTACCCAGGAATGTGAAGACGAAATCGCCCGCGGCAAGGAACTGATCGCCGCCCTGGCCGGTTATGCGGGAAGGGCCCGGCGGGAACCGGTAAAACTGTCGGAACTCATGGTCGGCCTCAAGTGCGGCGGTTCCGACGGCTTTTCCGGCATCACCGCCAATGCCCTGGCGGGCCGCCTCTGCGATACCCTGTGCGGCATGGGCGCTTCCGCCATCCTGACCGAAGTGCCGGAAATGTTCGGCGCGGAACAGACGCTGATGGATCGCTGCGAAACCAGGGAACTCTTTGACAAGACCGTTTCCCTCATCACCACCTTTAAGGACTATTACCGGGCCCACAACCAGGTGGTGTACGAAAATCCGTCGCCGGGAAACAAAGCCGGCGGCATCACCACCCTGGAGGATAAATCCTGCGGCTGCGTTCAGAAAGGGGGCGCCGCGCCGGTGCGGGGGGTCTACCGTTACGGTGAACGGATAATCCCCGGCAGGGGCGGGCTGCTGCTGTTGGAAGGGCCGGGCAACGACCTGGTATCCACCACGGCCATGACCGCCGCGGGGGCGCACCTCATCCTCTTTACCACCGGCCGGGGAACGCCGGTGGGCGCGCCGGTTCCGACCATTAAAATCGCAAGCAACTCCGCCCTGGCGCGGAAAAAGGCAAACTGGATCGATTTTGACGCGGGGGTCCTTTTTGAAACCGGCATGGAAGCCTTGTGTTCAGGACTGTTGGACTTCATTATCGATGTCGCGGAGGGACGCACAAAAGTGCGCAACGAGATCAACGGGTATCGTGAAATCGCGATCTTTAAGACCGGCGTAACGCTCTAATCCCCTTCCAGGGCTTCTTCCACTTCCTGGAGCCGCTTTGAAAGGGCCGCGATGGTCCGTTCCAGCCGGAGCTTCTCCCGTTCCAGCTTGTCCCGGGGATCCTCCTGGGGGGGCGGGCGGCGGGCGGCGATCTTCACCGTGTCGGGGCTCTTCCCCGCCTTGAGGGAGGCTTCCGCGGCGGTACGAAGGCCCTCATTGGGGATTCCCGCCAGGAAGCGCATATTGTCCGCCCCCACCGAGGGGTCCAGGTCGTAGCGGTACATCTTGATGGACAGGTTGGCCGCGGTCCGGGGGATGCGGAGGACCCGGTCCAGGTAGTCCTCGAAGCGCCCCCCGACGGCAAGGCAGAGTTCGTGGGCCCGCAGGAGTTCCCGCCCCAGTTCCTTGACCATGCTGCCGTTTTCGTAGAGGTAGCGCTTCCTGATGTGGGCGGTGAGGCTGCTCAGTTCCGGGGACCGGTCAAAGACGTTCCGGTAGATTCCCCGCGCTTCGGCCTTTTCCAGGAGGGCATGAAAAATGGCCCAGAATTCCGCGGTATGGGCCCGGCTGGAGAGGCGGCCCCCCTGGGAACAGGCGTGGAGGTGGTGGGCGTATTCGTGGATGGCCGTGTAGAGGAGGAGGTTGTCGTCGTCCCCCTGAAAATTCCGGTTGTGGATGATGATTTCCCGGGTCTCGCATTTGTAGAGGCCGTTGACCTTCTTGCTCCGCTTCCCGGAGAAGATAAGGGTAAACTCCTGGGGGGCGTCCTCAAGGGAGAGGAGGGTCTCTTTGACCTGATCCTGGTTCATGGGGGGATTGTACCCCAAAGCCCCGGATGTTTCTACCTCCGCGGGAGCTTCTCCCCGGGAAGGCGGCATGAGTACCGCGGCTTACGGGGGCGGCGGCGCCCTCCGGTCGGATATATTTCCGGGCCTTGAAATTCCCCTGGAAACGGTTTTCGCGGAATAAGCCTACCCCAGTT
>JAITRV010000278.1 GCA_031288215.1 Spirochaetaceae bacterium
CGCGGAAACGAAGTTTCCGAATCCAGCAAGAAAATACCGTCATCGCTCCCGCCGTCGTCTCTCCCTCGAAAAACTGCCCATACCGGATAGTGGTCGCGTCATCTCTCATCGTTATCAGGCAGCACTTCCCCCGCCGCCCTTCAAACCAATCGTGATGACTCCCGTCAAATTGTAACGACTCCCCAAAACAGGCCCGCCGTTCCCGCAGGCTTCGGTATGTCCGCCGTCTCCGTTTCCCTTCCCACTATGCCGCATAGATCCGCTTCTCTTGTCGGTAACTCACTTTCAACTCCAGCGGAGCCGTCTTCAACGGCATTTTCCCCTGATTCACCATTTCCATCAGTTTTCCCCTCAACAATTCCTTCTGTCCCATTGGTAGTCTCCCGGCCATGTTCTCCTCCTGCCGCTATTATACCAATGAGGTCATTTCTATTGCCTTTACAAGGGGACATTATCATTGCGGTTTAACACAATGCGGATATGGGCGCCTGAGAACCTGGATATTTTGCGGAAGATGGCCCTGAGCTTGCTTCGGGCAGCGCCGGACCCCCGGGCATCGGGGAAGAAACGGAAGATGACGGGCCCCAAGAGACGGTTCACCGCTGCCATGAACCCGGGCTATATGCTTACGGTTCTCTTTGGAAAGTAAATGCAGGAGCCCTGCTGCCTGCCGCTCCCTGGGTTGACTCTTTGACAGATAATGTGCTTTTGTTATACCAATAGACCGAAGAGGGGATAAGTATGGGAAAAACCTTAGCGGAAAAGATTTTTGAGACCCACGTCAAGGACCGGCCCTTTGAGGGCACCTGGGTATTGCGGCTGGATGCGGTTTTCTGCCATGAGATCACCACCCCCATTGCGATAAACGATCTGGCCGCCAAGGGCCTGGACCGGGTATTCGACCCCCGCAAAATCAAGGCGGTGATCGACCATGTCAGCCCTGCCAAGGATTCGAAGACCGCGGAGCAGGGGAAGATACTCCGGGATTGGGCCCGCCGGCATGGAATCGAGGACTTCTTCGACATAGGCCGGAACGGGGTATGCCACGCGATCTTCCCGGAGAAGGGTTTTGTCCGCCCGGGCTATACCATCATCATGGGGGACAGCCACACCTGCACCCACGGGGCCTTCGGGGCCTTTGCCGCGGGGGTGGGTACCACGGACCTGGAGGTGGGCATCCTCAAGGGGGTCTGCGCCTTTAAGCGGCCCGAAACCCTGCGGATCAACCTCCAGGGCAGCCTCAAGCCGGGTGTCGGCCCCAAGGACGTGATCCTCGCGGTGATCGCCCGGGTGGGAGTTGCCGGGGCCACCGACCGGGTGATTGAATTCCGGGGTCCCGTGATCGACGCCATGAGCATGGAAGGCCGCATGACGGTCTGCAACATGGCCGTGGAGGCCGGGGCCACCTCGGGGCTCTGTATGCCCGACAAGACCACGGCGGACTACCTCTGGCCCTTCATCGGCCCCCAGGGGGACGGCAGCTATCCCACGAAGGAGGCGGCCCTGGCGGACTTTGAGCGGTGGCGAAGCGACGAGGACGCGGCCTACGGGGAAATCCTGGACCTGGACTGCTCCGATTTGGAGCCCCTGGCCACCGTGGACTACAAGCCGGATCAGGTAAAGCCCCTGCGGGAACTGCGGGGTACGGCGGTGGACCAGGTCTATATCGGGTCCTGTACCAACGGCCGCATCGAGGACCTCCGGGCGGCGGCTGCGGTGGTCAAGGGCCGGAAAATCGCCGGACGGGTCCGGGCTATCGTGGCCCCCGCCACCACCGCCGTCTACAACCAGGCCCTTCGGGAAGGGCTTATCTCCATCTTTGCCGATGCCGGGTTCTGCGTCACCAACGCCACCTGCGGGGCCTGCCTGGGAATGTCCAACGGGGTCCTGGCCGAGGGGGAGGTCTGCGCCTCCACCACCAACCGGAACTTTTTCGGCCGTATGGGCAAGGGCGGCATGGTCCACCTGATGAGCCCCGTTTCCGCCGCCGCCACGGCCATTGCGGGGTATATCACCGGAGCCGAAACGTGAATCCCACAGCTTGTTATTGAGGAGAACGCCATGAAAAATTTCGGCGGTTCCGTACTCTTTTTAGACCGGAACGACATCAACACCGACGAGATCATCCCCGCAAAGTACCTCACCGAGAATTCCAGGGAGGCCCTTAAGCCCTATATCCTGGAGGATCTGAAACTTCCCGGCTTTGAGCCCCGGCGGGACCTCCCCGGGAAAGCGGTGATTGTTACCCGGGCCAATTTCGGCTGCGGCAGTTCCCGGGAGCACGCCCCCTGGGTGCTGGAAGTGAACGGCATCAACCTGGTAATCGCCGAAAGTTTTGCCCGGATCTTCCGGCAGAACATGTACAACTGCGGGATGATCGCCGCGGAACTGGAGCGCGAGGTCCTGGAGGGGATTTTTCGGGACTTTGGAGGAAAAAAAACCACCCTGCGGGCGGATACCGCCGCCTGTACCCTGACTTTCAGATCCGGCGATACGGAAAGGGCCGTCCCCTTTACCCTCAGGGGCTTTGAACGGGCCCTGGTGGACGCCGGGGGCTGGGTGGAGTACGCGGCACAACACTACTGAGGAGCGCTATGTTTTCAACAAAGGTATCCCCCCGGTTCGGCAATGTGGACGGCCTGGGGCACATCAACAACGTGGTCCTGGCGGAGTGGTTTGAACTGGGCCGCAACCCCCTGTTCCGGATCTTCTCCCCCTCCCTGAGCCTTTGCCGGGAAGACTGGCCCCTGATCATGGCCCATGCGGAGTACGACTTTACGGATCAGATCTTCTTTGCCTTTGAAGTGGAAATCCTGACCTTCATCGAGCGGATCGGCACCAAATCCTTTACCATAGGCCACGAGGCCTGGCAGGAGGGCCGGCTCTGCGCCACGGGCAAAGCCGTTATCGTCCATTACGACTTTGTCAGGGGCCAAACCACCCCCATCCCGGAGGACAAACGCCTCCTCCTCGAGGAACACCTCCGCGCCCCGCAGGAATTGGCATAAGGCCGCGGCGGCCGGGGGTTTATCTCCCCTGCCCTCCTACTTCGCTCTTTTCCGTACCGGTACTTCCCGCCGGTCCCACGGGTTGCCCTGGACCTTGGCTGGCGGAGGAAGCGGGGCCTTCGGGAAAAGCCCCTCCGGGGCCGTTTCGGGATCGGGAGCAAGGCACATCTCGTCAAATTCCTTCATGCGGCCATCGCTTATTATCCCTAACTGGTGCATATCCTCCATATCTTCGTGGATAACCTGTAGTGCCTCGCTCCGGTATTTATTTTTCATAAGCTAACCCTTTACAATTCAACTAACTGGCCGTGTTTTATCCGATCTTCGAGTTGATCGGCGGTCATGCCCAGGTATTCTTTTGCGGCTTCCTTGTATGCCTTTAATTCACCTTCGGTGAGGTTGTTTCTGGTTGACTTCGCAAACCCGTACACGAAAAAGGTCCGATCACCGCTCCTGAAAAACACGATAATCCGGTATCCCCCTGATTTTCCCGAACCGGGACGGGCTACCCGCACCTTGTAAACGCCGCCTCCCAAGTCGGCTTTTGCCTGCCCTGCCTCAAGCTTGTTGACCATCTCCTTGAGTTCACCGTCTTGTATCCCCTTCTTTGCGGCAAATCGGAAAAACCACCTATTCTTGAATACCCTCACTCATAAAAAGTAACTGAAAAGGGCTGAATTTTCAAGGAGGGGATGAGGGAGATCGTTCTTCAGGGGCCTTCGGGAAAAGCCCCTCCGGGGCCTGGAATAAAATCACCCGTTATGGCATGCTAAACCTACGAGGAGTTGTACGGTGTATAAAAGTGTAGACCCCAAGGTGAGCTTCCCCAAACTGGAGGAGGAGATCCTCTCCTTCTGGGAAAAAAACGGC
>JAITRV010000322.1 GCA_031288215.1 Spirochaetaceae bacterium
AAAAACTCCAGAAACAGGACTTACGGGTCCTCGAATCCCGGGAAGCGGAGGCGCTGCTCCTGGACATGATCCGGCGCATGGATCTGGCCCTGGAAAAACAGGGCTAGACCGGGGTAAAGGCATTGCCCATTTTGTCAAGAGCCCCTACAATTAAAGGATGCAGACAGCATTCAAACTGAAAAATACGGTAAAATTCTATGCCTGGGGTTCCCCGGAGTGGATACCCGCCCTGATGGGGATGGAGAATCCATCGGGAGAGCCCTGGGCGGAACTCTGGATGGGGGTGCACCCCCAGGGCCCCTCGGAGCTGGTCTGTGAGGGGGAGCGCATCCCCCTTTCGGCGCTGATTCGCCGGGACCCGGCCTATTACCTGGGGGATGAGCCGTTACGAGCCTTCGGGGCCCTCCCCTTCCTGTTCAAGCTCCTCGCCGCGGAAAAGCCCCTCTCCATCCAGGCCCACCCCAATGCGGAACAGGCTCGGGAGGGCTGGGAACGGGAGAACCGCCGGGGCCTGGCCCCGGATGCTCCGGAGCGGAACTACCGGGATCCCAACCATAAGCCGGAGCTCATCTGCGCCCTGAGCCCCTTCAGGGCCCTCTGCGGATTCCGGCGGCCCGCCGAAATCCGGGAGCGTCTGGGGCTATTGGCGGAAGGGGCCGGCCCTTTGAAGAAGGCCCTGGAGGGGTTCGGGGCGGTCCTGGAAGGCCGGGACGAAGGGGCGGCCCTGGAGCGCTTTACCCGGAGGCTCTTGGATCTGAATGGGGCCCTGATGGGGGACTTGGGGGGCCTCCTCCGGGAAGTAGGGGGCCGCCTTGCCGGGGCAGGGGGCCCTGAGGGGGCGGAATGGGAACTGGCGGCGGAATTGGCGGGGTTGTACCGGGATGATCCCGGGGTGATGGCTCCCCTGTACCTCAACATGATTGACCTGGAGCCGGGGGAGGGGATCTACCTTCCCGCGGGGGTCCTCCACAGCTATGTCCGGGGCTTGGGGGTGGAGATCATGGCCAACTCGGATAACGTACTCCGGGGGGGACTGACGGCCAAACACGTGGATGCGGAGGAACTGATCCGGATTTTGGATTTTACCCCCCGCTGCCCGCAACGGTTAAGGCCCCCCCGGGCCCTTCCGGGAGGGGACGGGGGGACGGCGGTCTTCCGCTACCCTACCGCCTGCCGGGAATTCTCCCTGGCCCGGGTGGAGAGCCGGGACGACGGCCCGGAGGGGCCGGCCTCCCCTTTCCGGGGACCCGGCATCGTCCTCGTGACCCAGGGGAGGGTGGTGGTGGCGCATGAGGCCGGGAAGGAGGGCATGGTCCTGGAGCAGGGGGAGAGCGCCTTTATCCCTGCCGCCTCTGCCGCGGCGGGGCTCTCCCTGAAGGGAAGCTTCACCCTCTATGCCGCCGGCTGCGGGGGGGCCTGAGATGAAGATCCTGGTGGATGCCGATTCCTGCCCGGTCGCCGTGCGGGAAACGGTACTGCGGGCGGCGGCGCGGATCGGCCTTCAGGTGGTATTTGCCGCCAACCGGCCGATTCCGGGGATAGGGGCCGCCGTGATGGAGCTTTGCCCCCCCGGGGAGGGGGCCGCGGACGACCGCATCGCCGTCCTGGCGGCGCCGGGGGACCTGGCCCTGACCCGGGACGTGGCCCTGGCGGCCCGGCTGGTGGAGGCCGGCGTGGCGGCCATGGACGACCGGGGGCGGCTTTTCACCCGGGAAAATATCGGGGAGCGGCTTTCCCTGCGGAATTTTATGGTGGACCTGGCGGAGAAGGGCCTCAGACCCGACCGCCTGAACATCTACGGAAAACGGGAACTCAAGGCCTTTGCCGACAGCTTTGACCGGATCCTCAACAGGCTTATTCGGGAGAGAACTGTTCGGGATAGAGACTCTGAACCTGCTTGATATTGGGCAGGCACTCGAAGAAATAGTCCACCAGTTCGGGATCAAACTTGATCCCCGCGAGGCGGCGGATTTCTTCCAATACATCCTCCTCCTTCCAGAGGCTCTTGTATACCCGTTTGGAACTGAGGGCATCGTATACATCCGCAATGGCCACGATCCGCCCGGTCAGGGGTATCTCCTCCCCCTTCCTGCCCAGGGGCCGCCCCTGGGCATCGGTTTTGAGGGGCTTTTCCGTGACGGGGTCCACCCAGCCGGGATAACCGGTTCCATCCCAGTTCTCGTGGTGGGTCAGGGCGATATCCCGGGCGATGGTGTCCAGGGCCGAATGGGGATCGTCGAAGAGGCCCGCCCCGTAGAGGGTATGGTGCTGGATAATCCGGTATTCCTCCGGGGTAAACCGGGAGGGCTTTTTCAGGATCACGTCGGATATGGCCACCTTTCCCACATCATGGAGCATGGCGGCGATCCTCAGGGTGTCCCGAAAATGCTCCCGCTCGAGATGTTCGATATGGTGATGGAAGGCCCAGCGGTCGTAGAGTTCCACCGCATACCCCGCCACCCGGTTCACATGGGTCCCGGTTTCCGAGGGATCCCGAAGTTCCGACATCTTGATCATCCTGAGGATCATGGACCGGGTGATAGAGGCCCGCTGTAAGACCACCGTCGCATTGGCGGCAAAATGGGAAATGAGCAGTTCATCATCAGGGGAAAAGGGAACGGTATTTTCCTCACGGTCCTTGGCATTGATGATCTGGATAACCCCCAGGAGGCGGCCCTCGATAGTTTTGAGGGGGATCGCCAGGATGGAAATGGTTTTGTAGCCCGCCAGTATATCATAGGAGGTATTAAAGGAATAGGGCGCATCCGGGGGAATGT
>JAITRV010000113.1 GCA_031288215.1 Spirochaetaceae bacterium
TTATGCCTTCCTCCAATAAATTATATAATCTCCTCTTTCCGACTAAATCCTCATAGGTTTCTATACTCATCACGGCAAGGTCTCCTTCTCCGTTCTTTGTGATAAATACCGGTTCCCTATATTTATGGCAAAATTCAGAAATTTCACGGTATGCGTTTCTTAAATCAGCGCTTTTCCTTATAGTCGGCATATCATCCTCCAATAAATTTTTATATCAATATATTATCAAAAAAGCGATATTTTGTCAAGGAAATTCCATGGATTTTTTATGCGGAAGTTTGGCTTGCTACCCCATTTTGTAAGCGTTGCGTTATTTGAGCCGGAGCAGTGCGCGAACCGGAGTTTCGGCGGGGGGTATTAAACCAGACTCCCGGATACAACCCCTGATGAAGTTCGCCTGGTTCTTTCGCCGTTACCGTCGGCCAGTTTGCAGAGCAGGAGGTCCCAGAGGATGAGTTCCGCGGCGGAACCGGTGGAGCGGAGGAGGACCTCAAACTCCGCAAGCAGGGAAAGGGCCGTATCCGCCTCGGTGTAGCGCCGGGCCGCCTGGACATAATCGGAGCGGACCAGCGAGGACCCCAGGCCTATCTTCTTGAGTTCAAAATCCAGGGAACTCCCCCTGAGGCCGGAGCCGGTTACGGCCAGGTAGTCCCGGAGCCGCCGAAAGCACCAGGCTAAGGCCGCCATGATGGACGCGGAGGATTCCCTGGCCGCCAGGAGGGAATGGAGGATTTCCAGGCTTTTCGGGAGGTCTCCCCGGGCAATTTGGGAAAACAGGGTAAAGGCGGACTCTTCCCGGGTATGGGCGAGCCATTTTTCCACATCCTTCCCTTCCACGGGCCGCCCCTTATCCAGGAAGGGCATGAGCCGGGAGCATTCCCGCCGGAGGGCGTCGGTGTTGTTCTCCACCAGGGCGAGGACGGTCTCGATGCCCTCCGCGGTGATGGTATAGCCCTCCCGCCGGAAAAGGCCGGCCAGCCAGTCGATTTTCCGGTCCTCAAAGAGTTCCCAGAAGATCCGTTTGGCCGGTCCGGGGAAGCACTGTTCCAGCTTCTTGGACAGGGAGGTCGCTTCCGACAGGAGGATCAGGGCCGTATCGTCCTGGGGCGCTTTGAGGTAAGCCGCGAGGAGTTCAATGTCGTCGTCCTTTTTCAGCAGTTCCGCGTTCTTTATGAGGAAAAGCCGGGAATCGGCAAAGAGGGAACCGTTCCGCAGGAGGCTGAGGATCTCCGATACGGAGTCTTCCCCCGCATAGAAGGAGCTCTCCTCGGGAGAGCCGCTCTCCTCGGGAGAGCCGCTCTCCTCCACAGGAGAGCCGGGCTTTCCGCCGGCCCTCCCCCGCATCAGGCCCTGACGGATCCCCGCGACGGCATCCTGCTTTTCCCCCAGCTCCGGCCCTAAAAAAAGAAAACAACTGCCCCGGGCCATGACCGCTCAATAGGACCGGATGGTGTAGGCCAGGCGGCCCAGGAGCCGTACATCCTGCGTATAAATAGTGGAATACTTGGAATTTTCCGGCTGCAGGAGGACCCGGGAGGATTCCTTGAAAAAGCGCTTCAGGGTAACCGAATCGTCCAGCAGGGCCACCACGATTTCCCCGTTCCGGGCATGATCCTGCTTCTCAATGATCGCCGTGTCCCCGTCCAGGATGCCGGCCCCCTCCATGGAATCCCCCCGGACCTTGAGGGCAAAATACTCCCGGTTCCTTTTCAACATGGAATGATGGATGGGAACGGCCCCGTCCTGGTGGGCCTCCGCCGCGCTGGGCAGGCCCGCGGCGACGGTTCCCAGGAAGGGGATTTTGACCATCCCCTCCGAATCCTCCCCCTCGACCATCCGGGTCAGCTCGATGGTTCTGGATCGTTTCTCCCCGGTTCGTAGGTAATCCTTCTTTTTCAGCGCCGTCACATGGTCATGGGCCGCCTTTACGGAGACTGAAAAATGATCGGCGATTTCCCGCATGGTCGGCGGGAACCGGTGGGCATGGATGTACTCCGTGATGAAGCTCAAGACTTCCCGTTGACGTTGAGTGAGCTCTTTCATCGTTCCGTCCTCACTATATTATATTTTCGCAATTTCGCATGCAGATTGCTTGGGAATATCCCCACGGCTTCTGCGGTCTTCGATATAATACCACCGTTTTGGGATAATTGGAACTCCAAATAATTTTTTTCAAACACTTCCTTTGCCTCGTTATATTTTAAGCGGAGTATTTCCCCGGGGAAACTCCCGCGGCCGCCCTCCGCCGGGGCTGGACGCGGGGCGCCCTCCGTTTCCGCCTTGCCCTTCCGGAGATCGGCGGCGAGGAGTTCCCCCAGGGCCGCCATGCCGATATGCCGTTCGCTGCACATCACGGTGATCCGCTCCGCCAGGTTCTTGAGTTCCCTCACGTTCCCCGGCCAGGAGTAGGCTTTCAGGGCCTCCAGGGCCTGCGCGTCGACCTCGTACTTCTCTTTCCCCATCTTGCTCAAGAAATGGAAAAGCAGCACCGGTATATCCTCCTGCCGGTCCCGCAGGGCCGGAATATGGATGGGGATCACGTTCAGCCGGAAGAAAAGGTCCTGCCGGAACCGGCCCGCCGTACATTCCTTCTCGAGATCTTTGTTGGTGGCGGCGATGATCCGCACATCCGTTTCGATGGTCTTTTCCCCCCCCAGGCGCTCTATCTTCTGCTCCTGGATGGCCCGCAGCACCTTGGCCTGGGCGGTCAGGGACATGTCGCCGATTTCGTCCAGAAAAAGGGTCCCCCGGTGGGCCGCCTCGAACCGGCCCTTGCGGCTGGAAACCGCGTCGGTAAAAGCCCCCTTTTCGTGGCCGAAAAGTTCGCTTTCGATAAGGGTGTCCGGTATGGCGGCGCAGTTCACCTCCACAAAGGGCTTGGCCGCCCGGGAGGAGCCGTAGTGGATGGCCCGGGCCACCAGTTCCTTGCCGGTGCCGTTCTCCCCGGTGATGAGGATCCGGGCGTCGCTGGCCGCGGCATGGATGATGAGTTCCCGGACCCGTTCCAGGGTGGGGCTGTCCCCGATGATTTCCCCTCGATCCATGATGGCCTGCTTGAGGTCCCGGTTCTCCTCCCGCAGGGTTTGCACCATGATGACGTTGCGGCAGAGGGTCAGGACCCTATCCAGGGACAGGGGCTTCTCCAGAAAATCAAAGGCCCCGAGCTTGACCGCCCGGACCGCCATATCCACGTTGGCGTGGCCGGAAATCATCACCACCTCCGCCTCGGGCCAGCGCTCCCGGATCCGTTCCAGGGCTTCGATGCCCCCCATTTTGGGGAGGAGGACGTCTAAAAAGATCAGGTTGACAGGGTTCGAGACCAAAATTTCCATCCCCAGCAGGGCGTCCTCGGCGGTGAAGACGGTGTAGTCTTCGTCCTCCAGGATCGATGCCAAAGCCTTGCGGATACCCGGTTCGTCGTCAATGATCAGTATCTTCATCATGCGCTCCCCCCGTTGGCACGATCATACCCCCGCCGGCACGGATGCGCCGGATTCACCGATGGGCAGATCGATGAAAAACGTCGTCCCCACCCCCACGGCGGAATTAAACCAGATGGATCCGCCGTGATCGGTTACAATACGCTCCACAATAGGCAGTCCCAGGCCTGTCCCGGATTCCTTGGTGGTAAAATAGGGCGTAAAGATATGCGCTCCCTCCTCCTCGGAAATGCCTTTGCCTGAATCCTGTATACTTAACCTACAATACCTCATTTCACGCTTTTTGACTAGATCGGTCCGAATTTTTATGAACCCCCGGCCGTCCATGGCGTCAATGCCGTTGATGATCAGATTGGTCAATACCTGGGGAAAGTTGCGGCGGTCTATCTTTACCGACAGATCCGGCTGGATCTGGTCGATATCGAACCGGACCTCAGGATAGGAGGTCCGGTAGGAAAGGATGGTTTCTTCCGCCAGGTCCCGCAGGCAGGTCCAGGACAGGGAGGGCTCCATGGGCCGGGCAAGGGTTCTGAACTGGGTCAAAAGGTTGTCCAGCCCGATCACTTCCTGGACTATCCCCAGCATGGAATTTTCCAGGATCTCCCCGATCCGTTCGGGGCTGTTCCGCCAGCGCCGCAGGACCCGTTCCGCGGTCAGCCGAATCGGGGTGAGGGGGTTCTTTATCTCGTGGGCAAGCTGCTGGGCCAGGTCCTGCCAGATGGAGATCGTCTCCGTCCGGATCAGGGCCATCCGGGACTTTTCCAGGTCCTGCACCATGGCGTTGAAGGACCGGATCAGGATCCCCACCTCGTCCTCGGCGTGGGAGAGGATCTGGATGGAATAATCCCCCTCCGAAACCCGGCGGGTCGCCTCGGTCAGGTCCGTCAGGGGCTGGGTTATCCGGGAGGCAAAGGAAACGGCAATGATGATGGTCATCAACAGGGTGGGAAAAATAAATATCCCGAAATAAAAGCCCAAAAGGGGTCTGAGATTGGTCTTCAGGGAATTCACCATGGTAAAGCGGGCGCTCTCCGCCGAGATGAGTTCGATGGATCCGTCAAAGCCTTCCCCCAGGTTGCAGCTTATCACCCGGAGCAGGTTCCGCTCGGGGTAGGTGATGTACCGGATAATATCCGTATCCCGGGGTATTTCCCGGGACACAAAGCCCTGGTACATCCCCGGCGGGGAGCGGAGTTCCGCCTGCCGCCGGCCCGCAAAGCCCTCCCCGATCCAGGACCCGTCCTCCTGCAGCCGGAAATCCTGAACCGCCGCCAGGTCCTCGGGAAAGCCTTCCGGGATCGCCCCCGCCTCAAGGGGCCCGTCCCGCCCCGCCGCTTCCCCGCCGGCGGCCGCCATGAAGGAGTCGAAGTCCCGCTCCCGGATCAGGGCCTCCAGCTTTTCCAGCTTGAAGGAATAGTTGTCCATGCTGAGCTTCTGGGCTTCCTGGAGGGCCTCGGTAACCCGGATGGACTGGCCGAAGCGGACCAGTTCATAGACAAGCTGGAGGGTGATCACCGTATTGGGGACCGCGGCGAAGAACATGGTCAGGGCAAAGTAGCCCAGGAGCCGGGCCTGGAAGCGGCTCCCGTTCCGGCGGTCCAGGGCGTCCCGGACCAGGGACTGGACGGAGAAGGTCAGGAAGAGGAGCAGCACCGCGGGGATGGTAAGAAAAATAACCAGGCTGATATCCTCGGGAAGCCTGCCGTCGGCGAGGACCCCGGAAACGGCGGTCCGGGCAAAAACCACCGACAGGATACAGAGCAGGAGGTAGATTAATACCAGGCCCCGGATGTTGATCAGGGGCTGCTTCGATCGGGTCCGGACTATTTTCATCTGCGGCCTCACTCTTCCTGAAATTTTGATTCAAAAAGGCGAACCAGGGCATCCGCGGCGGCCTCTTCATCCTCTCCTTCGGTAATTATCTTTATCGGGGTCCCGTAAGCCGCCCCCAGGGTGATGATCCCCATGATGGATTTCCCGTTGATCCGGTCTTCCCCCTTCTCCAGATAAATGGCGGAGGAGAACTCTTTCACGGTCTGGACCATCAAGGCCGCGGGCCGGGCATGAATTCCCGCTCGGTTTTTTACGGTTACCATTCGTTCAACCATATATATTCCTCACCTCCGGGGCCTATAAGGGGGGAATAAGGAACCCATCCTTATATTATCTTCATTATTATATAATATCTTCCTGTCCAAAGTATACCGATCGGGCCTGATCGCTTTCAATCCATTTGAGGATGTTCTGGTTGAATTCCTTGGCCGAATTATACCCCATCTTCTTGAGCCGTTCGTTCATGGCGGCGGTTTCTATGATAATCGGGATATTCCGGCCGGGCTTCACGGGGATTTCCAGCTTCGGGATGTTGACCCCCAGGAGTTCCATATAGTTCTCTTCCACCCCCAGGCGGTCGTAGTTCTTCTTGGAGTCCCATTCTTCCAGGACCACCACCAACTGGACCTGCTTCCGGTCCCGGATGGCCCCAACCCCGAAAAGATGGGTAATATTGATGATCCCCAGCCCCCGGATCTCCATGTGATGCCCGATGATCCGGTTCGCCCCGGCACCGATGAGGATGTTGCCGCTGACACAGCGGATCTCCACCACGTCGTCCGCCACCAGCCGGTGGCCGTGCTTGATGAGTTCCAGGGCGGTTTCGCTCTTGCCGACCCCCGAATCCCCCAGGATGAGAATCCCCAGGCCGTACACCTCCACCAGAACCCCGTGGATGCTCTTTTTCGGGGCAAAAACGTCCTGGAGGATCCGCATCAGCCGGACATGGAATTCCGTGGTGGTGAGGTCTGTCTGGAGTATGGGGCACTGGGCCTTCTCTGCCTCCTCAAAGAAATCCCGGTTCGGGGTCAGATTATGGGTAAAAATACAACAGGGAATCGGATAGGCGAACATCTGCCGGATGGTGGTAACATTTTTTTCCATTTCCAGCTTCCGGAGATAGGAAACTTCCCCCCGTCCGAATAATTGGATTCTTTCATAAGCAAAGGATTCGTAAAATCCGGACAGGACCAGCCCCGGCCGGTTGATGTCGGGGATGCTTATCTCCCGGGCCAGTCCCTTCCTGCCCCCGATACAGTGGAGGTTCAAGGCGTTATGCTCGGTCAAGTCAATGTCAATGAGGTCCAGAACGGTAAAACGTTTATCTGCCATATCTCTATCATAAACAAAAACGCCCTGCCCTGCAACGCCCCCCCTCTGGGTACCGTTAAAAAGTTTTACCTGCGGAAAAAGGAGCCGGTCCGCCTTCCTTATTCTTTATTATTTATTCGATTTCGTGGTTCGCTTCCTGATTCCGGCGGGTCATGTTGAGGGCCGCGGCTGGGGCCCGGTCAATGATGGTCGTATCGAAGAGCAATTCCCGCTTGACGGTGCAGAGGGAATTCTTCTGCTCGATCATCTGCAAAAGATTCTCCAACGCGGCGCTGCCTATCTCCGCCACCGGCTGGGAAATCACCGACACCGGATACTTGAGATAGTCAAACCAGCGGTTATCGTCAAAGGTGATAATCTGCAGCCGTTTCTGTATGTCGGCGCTGAGGGTATCAAGGACTTCGATGAGTTCATAGCAGAGGGTCGAGGTGGCGCAAACCAGGCCGTCAAAGCCTTCCTCAAGGATAAACTGCCGGATCAGGGGGAAAGAGTC
>JAITRV010000173.1 GCA_031288215.1 Spirochaetaceae bacterium
TATGATAACACCGATACACAACCCCGCCGCGGGAAAGCTGCGGGTCATCGGGTATGTTTCCGGTTCGGGAGACACCCTCTGGAGAGCCTACGATCTTCAGAAAGAAATAGAGGCTTCCCCGGCCGGACGATTGGGGGAATGTCCCTTTGAGATCGTGGGGGTTTTTTCAAGCAGCGCCCAGGCGAAAGCCCTGGCCGCCGCGGAACAACGGGGCATCCCCGGCGCCGTCCTTGACATCAAGGAATTTTACCGGCAGCGGGGGAAACCCCTCTCCGACCGGGCCCTGCGCCGGGAATACGACGAAGCGGCCCGGGATCTGATCCGGCCCATGGGGGGGGATGCCATCCTGCTGGCCGGCTATGTGTGGGCGACCACGGACTGCCTGCTGGATGAGTACCTCCTCATCAATGTCCATCCGGCGGACCTGACCATCCGGCAGGAAGGCAAGCGGCTCTACGCGGGGGGAAACGGCGTGGGGGACGCCCTGAAAGCCTGGGAGCCCACCCTTTCATCCTCCTCCCATCTTGCCACCGCGGAGATCGACGGCGGCCCTCTCTTGGTCGTTTCGGAGCGGATCCCCGTAGACTATACCCTCCACCGGGACGAACCGGAACGGATGCGGTATTATCTTGCCCTGGTGAATGAACAGAACCGGCAGGTGGGGGCCCGCACCCTGCTGGAGCTTGCCCTGGGGAATTTCGCCCTGGATGAAAAGGGAGCGGTGTACTATCAGGGGAAGCCCGCCCCCCTGGGGGTCCGGATCGAGTGCTGGGAAGAAGCCCAGCCCCGGTTCCGGCGGCGGACGGATAAGCTCCTGTACCCCGATTCGGTGGCGGTCATCGGGGCTTCCCAAAAACCCGGCATCGGCCGCTCGGTGGTGGAAAACATCCTGCGGGACGGCTATAAGGGCACGGTCTACGCGGTGAATGTCCGGGGGGAAGACGTCCTCGACGCCCCGGGCTATCCCACGGTGGAGGCCATTGAGGGGCCGGTGGATTTGGCGGTGATCGCCACCCCGGCTTCCGCGGTGCTGGACCTGGCGGAATCCTGCGGCCGCAAGGGGGTCCGGGCCCTGATCTGTATCAGCGCGGGGTTCAAGGAGATCGGCGGCGAAGGCATTGCCGCCCAGGAAAAGCTGGTGTCCATCGCCGACCGTTACAACATGCGGCTCATCGGCCCCAACTGTATGGGGCAGATGAACGTCAAGGCAAGCCTCAACGCCACCATCCTGGCGGGGCGCATCGCCCGGGGTAATGTGGCGATGGTTACCCAGAGCGGGTCTATCGGGGCGGCCATGCTGGATTACGCCGAAGAACTGGGCATCGGCTTTTCGTCGATTGTTTCCCTGGGCAATCAGGCGGACCTCACGGTCTGCGACCTCCTGCCCTTCTACGAGGAGGATCCCCATACGAAGGTGATCGTCCTGTACCTGGAATCCATCGCGGAACCCGCCCGTTTCTGGCGGCTGGCGGCGCGGATGCGGAAGCCCATCCTCCTCCTGAAAGCCGGGAGCACCGCCGTCGGCATGGCCGCGGCAAGTTCCCATACCGGCAGCCTCACCGGGAACGACCAGGTGGTGGACGCCCTGATCCGGAAGGCGGGGATTACCCGCCTTTATTCCCTGGAGGAACTCTATATGTGCGCCGCGGCCCTGGCGAATATGCCGATGGTAACGGGAAACCGGGTCGCCCATCTGACCAATGCGGGAGGCCCCAGCATCCTCATTTCCGACGCCCTCAGCAATTACGGCTTTACCCTGCCGCCCCCCGCCGATTCCCTGAAAACCTACCTGCGGGAAAACCTGTTCCGGGAGGCCTCGGTACAGAATCCGGTGGATATTGTGGCCCCCGCGCCGCCGGAGCATTACGTGCTGGCCGCCCAGGCCATGATGGAGAGCGGCGACTACGACGCCCTCCTGATCTGCTGCGTCCCGCCGGCCACGGTGGACACCGCCAAGATTGCGGAGGCCCTGATCCCGGTATTAAAAGGGACAAAGCTGCCGGTACTGACCAACTTTTTCGGCCCCACCCTGGGCAAGGGCGCCCGGGACCTGCTGATTAAGAACGGCATCCCCACGAGCCTCTACCCGGAACAGATTGCCACCATGCTGGCGGGGATGCGCCAACGGCCCAAGGTCGGCGCTCCGGAAGGGGACCGTCCCGCCGGAACGGTACTCCGGCAGGCCCGGGGCATCCTCTCCCGGACGCCCGCCGGGGAATACCTGCCGGTTACGGACGCCTACGCCCTCCTGGAGCTTTTCGGCGTCCGCGTCGCCCGGAGCCGGATGCTCAAGAAGGCGGAGGACGCCCGGCATGAAAGCGTGGCGGCCCTTTCCTTCCCGGTGGTGGCGAAAATCGATCATCCCGAAATCGTCCATAAGTCGGATGTCGGCGGGGTCCGCTTGAACATCAACTCCGGCGGGGAACTGGCGGAAGTGGCGGCGGATTTCTTCACCCGCTTTCCCGGCGCTACCGGGGTTTTCGTTCAGGAACAGGTCCCTTCGGGGCTGGAACTCATCGTGGGCGGGGTCTGGGATCCCCAGCTCGGCAGCGCGGTCATGGCCGGCTTGGGAGGCGTCTGGGTCGAGATCATGAAGGACCTGGTCTTTGGGTATCCTCCCGTCGGCAAGGCGGAAGCCCTGGACTTGCTGAAGGGCCTGCGCTGCGCCCCCCTGCTGGCGGGATACCGGGGTAATCCCGGCGTCAACCGGGAAGCCCTGGCGGAGGTGATCGCCCGGATCAGCACCCTCCTCCTGGCCCTGCCGGGGATCAGCGAGGTCGACCTCAACCCGGTGATCTACGACCCCGCCCGGGACGCCTTTATCGCCGCCGACGCCCGGATCAGGAAAGGCAAGTAACAAGGAGTAGGTAGCAAGTAGTAAGGAGCAGGTAGCAAGGAGTAAGGAGCAGGTAGGAGATATTTGGAATCAATCTCGAGTTCCTCTCTCCTAACTGCTCACTCCTCCCTTGTTACCTGTTACTTATAGGCCTCAAAAACGATGATTGACACCCTTGCGTTCCCCTATTCTTGCCAATGTCTCCCGGTAGCGGCTATACTTTATTCATGGACACGGGTATTATCTGTAATCAGTCGGCCTTCAAACACGGCCTTACCAGAGCCGATATCGAATGGGCCTTCCTGCACCCTATTCGCAACGGTCTTCTGGAGGACTATGCAAACAAATATCTGCTCATAGGCTTTGATACCCGTGGCGTCCTATTGAAGTTATGTATAACCGAATTGACGATGAGCGGGTGAATGTGTTTCATGCGATGAAGTGTCGAAAAGGCTTTTTACCGCATGGAACGGATAACCTTGCATAAGAGGGAGAGGAGAAAAAATGGCATATATGACCGAAGAAGAAGCGGACGCGCTGGACGAAGAATTGACCCGCGTCACTCCAAGGGTTGATTTCAGCAAACCCGATATTTTTATCCGCCAACGGGAGCTGCTCAATGTGCTGAATCCCGTTG
>JAITRV010000303.1 GCA_031288215.1 Spirochaetaceae bacterium
GCGGTCTTCCCATATATGAAAACTCGTGTGAAACTCGGGGATTTCCGGTAAAAACTCGTAATTCACGATATTTATGGCGATCACATTCGGCGCTTCCCGGTAATCCTGCCCGGCTTCCATCCCCCGGCTGAACTCGCTGCTCCAGTAGAACAAGCTCCGCCGGTCCATGTTCCCCTGGTTACGGAGTTGGACCTCGATATTGGCCCGCTCCCCCCGGCAGGTCCGGGCCCGGACATCCAGGATGCTGGTTTTGTCGCCCAGGACTTCGGCGGAGAGGGTCTTGTTCTCAATTATTTCCACCGATTCGATGGAGTCACGCCTGACGGCCTGGCCGTTCCGTCCCAGGACGGCATTGAGGAAGGCGCACAGCTGTTCTTCATCGCCCTTTTCACCCATGATCTTGAAAAAGAGATAGTCGGGGGATTGAGCCGATTGTTTGCCACGGGAAACCTCCCGCTTATTATCCCCTCGTCAGGGTTTTGTAAAGTCCGCTTTTCCGCCGCTTAGGGCAGATGCTTCAGGGGCTCAACCTGGACAACGCCGATTTTCTTACGCAGTTCCTCTACTAAGGCCTCGGACGCCTCGGTATCGGTGATAAGCAGCGAGATGTCCTGAAGCCGCCCGTAGATAAAGTTGAGCCTGCGCCCGATCTTGCTCTTATCCGCCAGGATGTACCGGGGGCCGGTAACCCGGGTAAGCATCAGGTTATTGATGGTGGCCTCCTGGAGTACCGCGGTGGTTATCCCCTCCTCGGTGTTGATCCCGTTGCAGCCCAGGAAACACTTTGAGGCGGTTACCCGGTTAAGGTTATTCAGCGCGAAATCGCCGACCATGGCTTCCTTGGGAAGCCGCAGTTCTCCGCCGGTAAAGACCAGGATCATATCGTCCCGGTGCTCCGAGAAAACGGCCTTTACGTTGTTCGTTATCACCGTAACTTGTTTCGCGGTAATATAGGGGAGTATCGCCAGGGCGGTGGAACTGGTATTGATAAAGATGGTATCCCCGTCTTCTACCAGCGCGGCGGCGTATTGGGCGATGGCGAGTTTGTTGAGGGTAAACCCTGAACTGAATATATTCTCTCCGCTTCCGTCATCGTATTTAACGAGGGACGCGCCGCCGTAAAACCGGTCAATTTTCCCGGTATTCAGCAGGGCGTCCAGATCCCGGCGGATCGTAAGGGGAGAAACCCCCATCTGCTGCGCCAGTTGATTTACTTTGACAAAACCGGCTCGTTCCAATATCCCCAGAACCTTTATCCGTCTGGTATCCACGGCTGAACGGCTTGTACGCATGTCTTTCTCCCGTGAGCGTTATTTATGACCAATGTCGTTCATAAACCGGTATATCATAGAACTATTTTTCATGCAATGCTCCCGCGGCATATTCCGCAAAGGGATTTATGGTAAAAGAACGTTCTAAATGGTATTTTTATGATATAAATAAATCTTTTTTCTTGCGTAATTTGAATTGTTATGTTATAATATAAAGAGAATTCGAATACAAGAATAATTTTATGAACATTTTGAATTTTTTTCGTTAAGGAGATAGCGAAATGAGCAAGATTGATGATATTACGATGGAATCCTGGATTCTCAGCAGTTACCCCGAATGGGGTACCTGGCTCAACGAGGAGATAGATGAGGAACCGGTGGCTCCGGGTACCGTTGCCATGTGGTGGCTGGGATGCACCGGCATCTGGCTGAAAACCGCGGGGAATACCAATATCTCTATCGACCTGTGGGCCGGCAACGGCAAGCGGAGCAGGAAAACGAAGACCATGGCGGTGGGGCATCAGATGGCCAACATGTGCGGCGGCCGCCTTGTCCAGCCCAACCGGCGGGCCGCCCCTATGGTGATAAACCCCTTCGCGGTTACCAGGATCGACGCCGTGCTGGCGACCCATTACCACGCCGATCACATGGACCCGAATTACGCGGCGGCGGTGATCAAAAATATCAAAGCCCCCGTGCCCTTCATCGGACCCAAAAAATCGGTGGAACTCTGGATAAGCTGGGGGGTCCCGGCGGATCGCTGCAGGATCGTAAAACCCGGGGATTCCGTGAAGATCGGGGACCTGGAAATCCTCGCGCTGGATTCCTTCGACCGGACCTGCCTCGTGACCACCGACGGGTATGTGGATATCCGCAATACCTGCCCCTCCGACATGGACGAGAAAGCGGTGAACTACCTGATTAAAACCTCCGGGGGCACGATCTACCACAGCGGCGACTCCCATTATTCGGTGTATTACGCCAAACACGGCAAGGACCACGAGATTGACGTGGCCTTCGGCTCCTACGGCGAAAATCCCGTGGGGATCATGGATAAAATGACCTCCGTGGATATTCTGCGGATGGCCGAAGCCCTGCGCTGCAAGGTGGTCATCCCGATTCACCACGATATCTGGACCAATTTCATGGCCGACCCCAACGAGATTCTGGCCCTCTACGACATGCGGAAATACCGGCTGGACTACCGGTTCAAACCCTTTATCTGGCAGGTCGGGGGCAAATTCGTCTATCCCGCCGATAAGGATAAGCGGGAGTTCCATCACATACGGGGATTTGAGGACTGTTTCGAAAACGAACCGAACGTTCCGTTCCGTTCCATTCTTTAGAACCGGAGGGGTTTATGTTATTGGCGGATATCGTTCAGGCGGGATATTTTTCGTTTATTGACGAAGTGAGCGGCTGGGAGGATTCCATACGCCATAGCTGCACATCCCTGGTCAAGGCCGGCATCGTCGGGGAAGGGTACGCGGACGAGATCATCAACTGCGTCCGCACCCACGGCCCCTACATCGTGTTGATGCCGGGAATCGCCCTTCCCCATTCCGCGGAAAATTCGGCGAACGCCCGCGGCACGGCCATCGCGTTCACGAAGATAAAGAAGCCGGTGTCTTTCGATGATGCGGACAGCGAAAAGACCGCGTCGGTCTTTTTTACCCTGGCGGCTACCGATACGGAACAGCACTTAAAGAATATGCGGGCCCTGTTCAAGATGTTGACCAACGAAGAACTCTGCGCCGATTTGCAAAAGGTGGAGTCCGAAAGCGATCTTTTGGCCCTGGACAAGAAATATTCGGAGTAAGGGCCCGGGGGAGACCGGTTGTTTCCTCCAGGCCCCACGGGTGCTATTTTCCCCATCATGGGTGAAAATAAATTTTTTTGCTTAATGTGGAGGTTTACAAAAATGTCACAGGTACTGAATGCGATCAACGGCGGGTGGGGTTATTTCGCGCGGAATATCCTGACCCAGCCGGCTTACTTCATCGGTTTTATCGTTCTTATCGGGTACATCCTGCTGCGGAAGCCCTGGTATGAAGCAATTGCCGGATTTATCAAGGCCACCGTGGGATACATGATCCTGGCCGTTGGTTCCGGGGGGCTGGTGAACAATTTCCGCCCTATTCTGGTCGGCTTAAACGAACGTTTCCAGTTAGACGCCATGGTCATCGATCCCTACTTTGGCCAAAACGCCGTTACCGCGGGGCTGGAACCGGTCTTTGGGCGGACCTTTGCCCAGGTGATGATGCTCCTCTTGATCGCCTTTATTTTCAATATTCTCCTGGTGCGTTTTAAAAAATTTACCAAGATGCGTTCCATCTTTACCACCGGCCATGTCCAGATGCAGCAGGCCTCCACGGCTTTCTGGATCATGCTCTTTTGTTTCCCCGTCCTGGGAAATACGTCGATCCTCCTGATGATGGGGCTCATCCTCGGCCTCTACTGGGCGGTAGGGACCAACCTGCTGGTAAAGCCCACCCAGGAACTGACCGATGGCGCCGGTTTCAGCATCGCCCATCAGCAGATGTTCGGTATCTTTATCACCGACTGGATTCTTGAAAAAACAAAAGGCAAATCCCGCAAAGAATCAAAAAGACTGGAAGACGTTCAGCTTCCCGGCTTCCTCTCCATTTTTAACGAGAATATGGTTTCCACCGCCGTTCTCATGACCCTCTTCTTTAGCATCATTCTCCTCGTATTAGGCAAGGATTATCTGGTGAGCAAGAATTTCCTGGGGGCCGGCGCGAGTTTTCTCTTTTATGTCATCACCACGAGCTTTAACTTCGCGGTCTACCTGGCTATCCTCCAGTTGGGGGTACGGACCTTCGTCACCGAGCTGACCCAGTCCTTCCAGGGTATTTCCCGGGCGTGGCTCCCCGGCGCCGTTCCCGGCGTGGACTGCGCGGTCTCCTATGGATTCGGCGCTCCCAACGCGGTAACTATCGGTTTCCTCATGGGCGCCCTGGGGCAGTTCATCTCCATCGGCCTTTTGCTGCTGTTCAAGAGCCCGGTGGTTATCATCGCCGGATTCGTGCCCATGTTCTTCGATAACGCCACCATCGGGGTGTACGCGAACAACAAGGGCGGCATCCGGGCGGCGGTTATTTTCCCCTTCCTCTGCGGTATCTGCCAGGTCTTCGGTTCAGCCCTCATCGCGTCCTTTATCGGGCTGGCTCAATACGGCGGCTACCTGGGCATGTGGGACTGGGCGGTACTCTGGCCGGCGTTTACCGTGCTGATGAAATACCTCGGGTATGTCGGTTATGCGTTGGTCGTGATCTTCCTTATCCTGATTCCCCAGCTCCAGTACCGCAAGGAAAAGGAACTGTACTTTCTGGTCACCGAGGATTACAAGGCGTATAAAGAAAAGAAGGGCCTTTAACTTGTTTTGCGTTGTGATGAATCGTGTTGTGGTGAATTGTATCGGAGTGAATTGTATTGTGGTAAACCGTGGTGAATTGTATCGGGGTAAACCGTTTTGAAGTGCGGAGATTAAGCGTCCGTCTTATTACTATCTGAGGAGAGAGGTATGGCGAAAAAACTGAAAATTCTGGTCGCCTGCGCGAACGGCGCGGGAACGAGTCTCATGATGAAGATGTCGGTGGAGAAGGCCGCCGGGGAACTGCAATTGCCGGTCGAGAAAATTCACCACTGCGCCATGGCGGAGGGAAAGAGCAGCGCCGGTCAGTATGATATCGCGTTTGTGCCCCTGAACTTTGTGGACATGTTCAAAAGCGCCGGCGAAGCGGGGACCGTCATTATCGGGCTGCGGAATGTATTAAGCGCCGATGAGGTAAAAGAAAAACTGCTGCAGACTGATTTTGTAGCAAAATGACAAGGGTCCGCGGGGCCGGGGCAGACCGGTCCGGGAGGCAGTAGTGCGTGAGGAAGCGGTGCGGAACGCGGGGCAGGCCGTCCGGTTGATTGTATGCGATCTTGACGGCACCTTGTTGAACAGCCGGAAGCGGATTTCTTCCGAAAACCGCGCGGCCCTTCGGGAGGCCCAGGCAAAAGGCATCGCGGTAACCCTCTGCTCCGGCAGGGTGCACACGATGCTTGAGGCATATACCCGGCTGCTTGACATCCGCTGTCCGGTAGTTACGGCCAACGGGGCGGTCATCTTTGATCCCCGGACCGGGGAAATGCCCTATCGGAATTTCGCGGACCGGGAACGGGTTTACCCCCTGCTGCGGTTTTGCCTGGACCGCGCCTTTGATAGTATCGTGGTAAGTTCCGAGGGATGCCGGTATTCGCCGGGAAGCAACCGTATCGCCCGGTTTGAACAGTACAACGAAATTGCCGGGCGGGATAAGCTGCCCCTGCTTTCCCTGCGCCGCTTTGATCCTGATTTTCGGGAAACCCTGAGGGGGGATATTTACAAGGTCCTGGTTTCAGGGTTGTCCCCGGAAGAGCAGGCCCAGGTCGAAGAACAGGTCCGTTCCATCGGAAACCTGTCCGTCACCTCTTCGGAAGAGGGCTTGATGGATATCGGCGCTTTTGGTATAAACAAGGGACAGGGGGTGAGGATTCTGGCGGACCTCCTTGGCCTTGAAAAGCGCGAAATCTGTGTCATGGGCGATTACCACAATGATATTCCCATGTTTGAATGTGCGGGCCTGCCCATCGCCATGGGCAACGCAAGTGATGCCGTAAAGCGCTCTGCCCTGGCGGTAACGGCCGCCAATGACGATGACGGGGTTGCCCTGGCGGTACGGCGGTATATTTTGTAAGGAAACCACAATGAAAATAGAAAAAATAGTATTGGATACGATGGAACGGTGTTATGCCGCAAGCTCCCTGACCATTGACGGGCGTTTATACGCGGTCCTGGCCAGCGAGTCCATAGACGGGCCCTGCTATGGGTATACCGGGGACCGGTTTACGGAAAAGGAAGTGATATGGGAAAAAGCCGGGGGCACCATGTCCCTGATCCAGATTCCCGGTTCCAACGGCGAGTTCATCGCGGTCCAGCATTTTTTCCCCGGCTTTCAATCCGCCGGGGCAAAACTGGTCTGGGGCCGGCGGACCGGGCGGGGAGTCTGGGAAATCCGGGACCTGGTTTCCCTGCCCTATGTGCACCGCTTCGATCTGTTCGCGGTCGGAAATGACATATACATCCTCGCGGCGACCCTGTGCGGCAGCAAGAAAGACCGGGAGGACTGGAGCGATCCCGGCGCGGTGTATGTCGGCAAACTTCCTTCCCGCGTCGACAAGGGCGTCCAATCAGAAGGCGTCCGATTTACCCCGGTGCTGGAGAAGCTTACCAAAAACCACGGGTACTGCCGGGGCCTGTGGGAAGGCTCGCCGGCGGCCTTTGTTACCAGCGACGAGGGGATCTTTGTCCTCTCGCCCCCCCACGCGGGGGGAACGGAATGGAAAACGCGCCGGCTCCTGGATCGGCCGGTGGGGGACGTGGCGGTATGCGATCTTGACGGAGACGGCGTTGACGAACTGGTAACCATTGAGCCCTTTCACGGCAATCAGTTTGTGGTGAACAAACGGGCATCGGCCCGCGGCCAGGAGGACGGCTACGAGATCGTATACCGGTATCCCGGGGAATTGGACTTCGCCCACGCGGTGGTGGGATGTACCCTTCGGGGGAAACCCGCGGTTATCGGAGGAGTGCGCCGCAAGCATTGCGAACTCTTTATCCTGACCTGGAACGCCGGGCGTTACGAGGCGGAGGTGGTGGAACAGGGGATCGGCCCCAGCAATGTCGCGGTGGTCAACGGCGCCGACCGGGATATTATCATCAGCGCTAATCACACGCAAAATCAGGCCGCCATCTATCTGGTACGGGACTAGGCGGGCGGTATGGTTTTAAAGGGAACGCCGGTTTCACCGGGAATTGCCATTGGAAAACTGTACTGCTATCAGCCTGTTCACATTGAAGTATCCGAAGGTTTTTGCGGCGCCGGCGAGGCCGAAGCGCAGATCGCCCGGTTTGAGGAAGTCAAAGGGGAAGCGGCCAAAGAAATTGAGGCGATCCGCGCCGCCCTGGAGGCCCTCGGCGATCCTGAAAAGGCGAAGATCTTCACCGCCCATCTGGATATTCTGGATGACGTCGCCATTACCGAAGAGATCCTCCAGGGGATTCAGGAGGAAAACTGGACCGGCGATTGGGCGATTCAGAAGATATACGCCAAATTCGAGCGGATGATCCGGAAAGCGAAGGACCCCCTGATCCGGGAGCGGGCCGCGGATTTTGACGATGTCCGGAAACGGCTTATCCGCCGGTGGTACGGCGTACAAGAAAAGGGCCTCGGCGCGTTGACCGAGCCGGTTATCGTCGCGGCCCGGGATTTGCTGCCTTCCGACACCGCTTCTTTGGACCGGAAAAAAGTCCTGGCTATCCTCACCGAGGTGGGGGGAACCACGTCGCATTCCGCCATAATCGCCCGCAGCTATGAGATCCCCGCCATTCTGGGGATCCCCGACCTGATGAGCCAGGTCCGGCAGGATCAGAGCGCCGCGGTAGACGCCGGAGCGGGGGAACTCATCCTGGAACCCGCCCCGGACACGGTGAAAGCCTACGAACTCAAGCGGGAGGAATTCCGGAGGGAAGCGGCGGAGACCAGGGAGTTCCTTGGCGCGGAGGCCCGAACCGCCTGCGGCATCCGCATCGACATCGGCCTTAATATAGGCGGCGCCGATGAACAGGAACTTGCGGGAGAAGCCGTTACCGACCTCGTGGGGCTTTTCCGCACCGAATTCCTCTATATGGGACGGGACTCCCTGCCGGACGAAGATGAACAGTTTGCCGTTTATAAAAAAGTCCTGCAACGCTATGGCGGGCGTCCGGTAACCCTGCGCACCCTGGACATCGGGGGAGACAAAACCCTGTCCAGCATGAATCTTCCCCGGGAAGATAATCCCGTCCTGGGCAACCGCGCCCTGCGGCTCTGTTTCACCTATCCTGAAGTTTTTAAAACCCAACTGCGGGCCGCCCTTCGCGCGTCGGTTTTCGGCAGCCTGTGGCTCATGCTGCCCATGGTCGGCAGCATTGACGACATCCGCCGGGCCACGGCCTTTATCACCGAGGTGAAGGATGAACTTGACGCTGAGGGAGCGGCCTACGATCCCCATTTCAAGACCGGCATTATGGTGGAGATTCCCTCAATCGCCGTGGTCGCCGATCTGGCCGCCAAAGAAGTGGATTTCGCCAGTATCGGCACCAACGATCTCTGCCAGTACCTTACGGCCGTAGACCGGATGAATCCCCGGACGGCGCAGTACTATCAGCCCTACCATCCCGCGATGTTTCGGCTGATTGGAAATGTGGTGGAACAGTTTAACCGGGCGGGCAAGCCCATCTGCGTCTGCGGGGAGATGGGGGGCGACGCTCTGGCCGCGCCGGTCCTGGTGGGCTTGGGTATGCGCAAGCTGAGCATGGGGCTGGCCTCCGTGGCCAGGATAAAGCGCCTCCTGTCGTCCCTTACGGTGGAAAAGGCGGAGCAACTGGCCGCCGCGGTTATCAACCTTTCCACCGCCCCTGAAGTGGAACACTATTTGAGAACAAATCTCCGGAACGAAACAAGGCAAGGAGCATAATATGTATACGAGAACAACCAGGGTGATTAATAAAACCGGGCTGCACGCCCGCCCGGGTTCGGACTTCGTGAACGCGGCGAAAAAATTCGCCTCGAAGATCACCATCCGCCGCTTGGACGAGGATGAAGATCCGGTGAACGCCAAATCCATCGCCTTTGTCCTCAGCCTCGGTATTGGCAAGGGCATTGAGGTGGAGCTTGCCGCCAGCGGCGAAGACGAACAGACCGCGGTGGATACGCTTATTGACATGATCAACGGCGGCTTCGGGGATCTGTAAGAGGAGCCTTTTCGGGGGCCCGGAGCGGAAGGAGAAGATCAGATGTTGGAAGAACTCAAGCGGATCGTGTGCGCCGCCAATAAGGCGCTGCAGGAGCATCATCTTATCACGTTCACCTGGGGAAACGTGAGCGCCATTGACCGGACTACCGCATGTCTTGTTATCAAGCCAAGCGGTGTGGAATATGACCAGATGAAACCGGAGGATATGGTCGTGGTTGATTTAGAGGGACGTGTGCGGGAAGGTTCCCTCAATCCGTCTTCGGACACGCCGACGCATATCGCCTTGTACCGGGAATGCGGAGAAATAGGCGGTATCGTTCACACCCACTCAACCTTTGCGACGGTGTACGCCCAGGCAAACATGGATATTCCGGCGCTGGGAACAACCCACGCGGATTACATGTACGGGGATATACCCTGTACCCGCCGGATGACCGGCCGGGAGATAGAGGGCAAATACGAAGAAGAAACCGGCAAGGTAATCATCGAAACCTTCGCGGAACGAAAAATCAATCTCATGCAGGTTCCCGCGGTGGTGGTCGCCAATCACGGCCCCTTTGCCTGGGGGAAAGACGCGATGGAAGCGGTGCATAACGCGGTGGTCCTGGAGGAAGTGGCAAAAATGGCGCTTTTTTCCACCCTGCTCAATCCTGCCCTGACGCCCATACCGCAGGTATTGCTGGATAAACATTATTTGCGCAAACACGGCGCGGGCGCTTATTACGGACAGAGGAATACGGCGCCATGAAAGAATACCTCATCGGCTTGTACGAAAAGGCCATGCCCCCCGCGCTGTCATGGAAAGAGAAACTGGAAACCGCAAAGGACGCGGGATACGATTTTGTTGAAATAAGCATCGATGAAACCGAAGAAAAACTCTCGCGGCTCGCGATGTCCCGCGCCGACCGGTTGACGCTGCTGAAAGAGATGTACGATACCAGGATGCCCATCATGACCATGTGCCTGAGCGGACACCGAAAGTACCCCTTGGGGAGCGAGGACCCGGCGGTGCGTTCGCGAAGCCTTCAAATCATGGAGGACGCGATCCGCCTTGCCGGCGACTTGGGAATCCGCGTCATACAGCTCGCCGGGTACGATGTGTATTATGACGAATCGAACGATAAAACCCGGCGGCTTTTTTTCGAAGGGCTCCAAATCGCGGTGAAAATGGCGGCGGCCAGGGCGGTCATGCTGGCCTTTGAAACCATGGAAACGGAACTGCTGAACACGGTGGAAAAAGCGATGGCCTATGTGCGGCAAATTAATTCGCCGTATCTGCTCGTATACCCTGACTGCGGGAACATAACCAATGCCGCAAAACAGTACGGCAGCGACGAACTGGCGGATCTGCGCTGTGGGAAAGGTGCCATCGCCGCCCTGCATCTCAAGGAAACGCTGCCGGGAAAATTCCGGGAAATACCCTACGGAACCGGCCATGTCAATTTTGAGGGGATCATCCGAACGGCCCTGAGCATGAATGTCCGTCTGTTCGTCACCGAATTCTGGCATACCGGCGAAGCTGATTACCGCGCAACCATACGGAACTCCAAGGACTTTATCGACAAGAAATTCGCCGCTGCCCGCTAAGAAGGGGAGCAAAGAGTAAAACAAGACGCTCAGCCTCCCGTCTTCCTTTGTTCCTTGCTCTCTCCTATTTGCTCCAGGGCGAGCGCATTAAAAATCTTCATGGAACAGTTACCGAAGGTTCCGTTTGACCGGTAAATCCCGATCGGAATAACAAGTGTTCAAGATATTCTTCCGACCAGGCCATCTGTTTGATCCTGCTGGCCATGCTTCTCGTTGACTCCGTATCAGATCGGGCCAGGGAAAGGGCAATTTTCCGTATGAACGCCATGTTCTCAGGCGCGTTGCCGCTTTTTATCCGGCAGGCGTCCTCGCCAAAGGCCACATCACGGACATAATGGAGGGAGTTCTCGATCCCCCACAGGGCCCGGACGCTTGAACCAAACAGGACCGGGTCAGGCGGGAGGCTGGAGACATAATACCGCTGTTCGGTGGTGACCGTTTCACCGATGGTACGGATGGATTCAACCACACCGATGGATTTGATGGTGTTCCAGGCCGGATGGGCGTTGACTAACCAGGAAACGTCTCCGGTTACGCCATGATTCCGCCGTCCGTGATCGACCTCAAAGGTACTATCGGTCTGCACG
>JAITRV010000027.1 GCA_031288215.1 Spirochaetaceae bacterium
CATGGTCCTTCGTGCGCCTTCGTGGTTAATATTCTTCATGATTTACGATTTTCGTGCTTTCTCATATCAGGCGATTTAGAGTTTATACCCTGTTAGTAGGCTGTTGCACCTTCCGCAGACGGTAAATATTCGGGAGGGTAACGCGGGGCCTGCCCGCGCTCAAATTTAAACGCAAAGCGCGGAGGCTCCTGAAAGGCGGGGCCTGCCGCCCTTACTGTCCCTGCGGCGGAATGATGCCCGTTAGTTCCCATTCGAATACCAGGAAGCTGTTGGGGGGGATAACCCCGCCGGCGCCCTGCTCCCCATAGGCTAATTCCGGGGGGATGATCACCAGCCGCTTTTCCCCCAACCGCATGTCCATGGCGGTTTCATCGAATCCGGGGATAACCTTGCCCACCCCGGCGGGGAATTCCAGGGGGATGCCGCTCGTGTCGGAGGAATCAAAGACCCTGCCGTCCAGGAACATGCCCCGGTAGTTCATCTGTACTGTGTCCCCTGCCACCGGCTTGGAACCGGAACCATCCTCCATGATCCTGTAGAGGACCCCCATAGGGCTGGCGGTGGTATTGGGGAACGCGGCGGCTATTTGGGCAAGGTCCGCTTCCCGCCGGGCCTTTTTCTTCGCCTCCTCCGCGGCAAGGGAGTTCCGCAAAAGGCTGTCGAAGGTCTCCTGATCGGCCCTAAAGGCAAGGGCATCCGCCCCGTTGCGGATAATTTTAACGCTCTGTATCTTATCTCCCTGTTTAACCGCGTCTACCACCTGCTGTCCCCTTACCACTTTTCCGAAAACCGTATGCTTGCCGTCAAGCCAGGGGGTTTCCACATGGGTAATAAAGAATTGACTGCCGTTGGTCCCCGGCCCGGCGTTGGCCATGGAGAGTACCCCCGGACCATCGTGCTTTAGGCTGGAATCTATCTCGTCGGGGAACTGGTACCCCGGTCCTCCGGTACCGTTACCCACAGGGTCCCCGCCCTGGATCATAAAATCCGGGATTACCCGGTGGAACCTCAGACCGTCGTAAAAGGGCTTGCCCTGGGCGGCGTTCATTTTGCCTTCCGCCAGGGCCACAAAGCTGCAGACCGTCAGGGGGGTCTTTTCGTATTCCAGGCGGGTTATAATATCGCCCTGGTTCGTGCTGATCCGGGCGAAAAGGCCGTCCTCCAGGGAACTGTCCTCCGCGCTTTTCGCGGCCTGGGAACCGGGGGTTTCGTTTCGTCTACAGCCGGCCATTAAGGCCAGAATTATCCCGCAAATACATGAGGTTTTTGAAATAGTACCGGTAATACGCATATCTCCCTCCGCTCTCTATCATAGCAGGGGGCTTTCATTGCATAAAGGGGGACTAAATTCTATGATGTGTCGATGGACCTCAGGGAGATTCAAGAAGAATTGTTCAGGCAGGAGTACCCTCATCTCCTTGCCGGCAGCGATCCCGACATAGAGCGGTACTGCTATCTCCGGAGTTCCGGCCAGGGCCGCCAGGCCCTCAATGTGTACCAATTTTACATTAAACCCCGCTACCCCGATGATGTTCTCCGCATGGCGCTACTTCGCACCTACCGCAACAGGGACCCCCTGTTCCCCCGGCTCCTGGCGGTGGGTTACCGCCGTCTGGCGGAGCGGGCATTGGAGCGGGTCCGCAGGACCATCGACTATATCAGCGTGAAGATAAAGGCCTGCGATACGCAGGATGTCTATTCCACTATTAAAACTATCGAGGAAATTCTGCGCTTCTTCCCCCGGGAACAATACGAGGCAGTCTCCGGCCTGGAGCGGATATACCGTTACGCCCGGGTGCTGGATTACCAGGTTAAGCCCATGGGACAGGCGGTAGAGATGATCCGTTCCTACCTGTCCCGGTCCCTTCCGGTTCTGGAAAAAGAGCGGAAACGGCGGCAGCAGGAGCAAAGCCGGAAAGCGAAGGGAGCCGCCTCGGTTGATTTTTCCACTGTCGCTTTCTCCAAAGAGGACCTTAAGCGGATTGAAATCCCCTCCAGCCTTAACCATGTTGAGGATCAGACCCTGGCTTACTGCGTGAAGTACTGGGACCTGATCGATGACGCTTCCTTTGAGCAGATACTGTTTCTCTATTCCCGAAAGTACAAGACAAAGAACCATACGGTTTATATTACTATACGTCAGGGCAGGAGAGCTAATCACCGGGATGAGGAGATTCTTACCAGCGTAATGTCCCTGCTGGTAACAGGGTATTACTACTCCATCCAGGGGGACCGGTATCTTCAGCAAAAATGGCGGGAGATCAAGTCCGACATGGAGAAGGCCGCCCTGGCGGTCTCGCTGAAGTCAGCCGCCGATACCAAATCCGCCGCCGCTTCCAGGCCGGCTCCCGCCAAGCCTGCGGTCTCTAAACCAGCCGCTGTTTCCGGGCCGGCGGCCAAACCCACGGCTCCCAAACAGAGGGCTCCGGCCAGGCCCGCGGCTTCCAAGCCGGCGGTCCAACCGGAAGCTTTGGCAAAGTCGCCGGCGGCCCCGGCGGAGCCCGCCGTTGTCCCAGCTCCGCCGGTCAAGCCCGTTCCGGCGGAACCCGCTGTTGCCCCGGCCGTTCCCAGGCCCGCGGCGGCGGGGAGCCCGGAGCGGAAATCCCCGGCCCCGGTAAGAAATCCCCGCCCGGCGGCAGGATCAGCCCCGGTCAAGACGCCTCCGGCCACAGGTTCCGTATCGGACCGGCTGCGGCAGCTTTCGGGCCGAGGTTATGATCTTTACCAGGATCGCTTTCTTACCCAGGCCCGCCCGGCGATCCGCAAGGTCCTGGGGACCGGCAGGGGGCTCTTTTTTACCCTGCCGGAAAAAATCGAAGACATGGTATACAACTACCTCAGGGATCACTACGCGGATCCCTACATGAACTGGACGGAAAGCGGCGAGCGCCGGCAGCTTGCGGAACAGGGCTTTGAGCTGCCCTCGCTAAACCCGGTAATCGACGAGTGTTTCAGGAAAATAAAATAGCGTGAGTTCGATAGGAACAAACCTGATGGGGGCGTTGCGGGGGCATGGAGCAGGGAAAAGCCGCCCCCGCTGTGGGGGGAGGCTGAAAACCGGAGGTTTGAAGCCAGGGGGGAGGCTTCCCCCCTTTATCTGTCGAACTTACATTAAAATAGCCTTTACAGTTTGATTCTGCCCCGGAAACTGCGGGACAGGGTAAGTTTATCGGCGTATTCCAGGTCCCCCCCCACGGGCAGCCCGGAGGCCAGGCGGCTTAGCTCCACACCCAGGTCCTTGAGAATTTTTTGCAGGTATAAGGCGGTGGTATCCCCCTCGATGGTGGGGTTAAAGGCGAGGATCAGTTCCCGGGCCCCGTCCCGGCGGACCCGGTTCAGCAGTTCCCCTATCCTGAGTTTATCCGGCCCAATACCGTCCAGCGGCGCGATGAGCCCTCCCAGAACGTGGAATATGCCGTTGAATTCCCTGGATTCCTCGATGATTCTTACGTCCTGGGGCCGTTCAACCACGCAGATAAGACCGTGATCCCGGTCAGGATTGGCGCAGATGGAACAGGGATCGATTTCGGTAAAGCTGCCGCAGATTGCACAGCGGCGGATCGCCTCGTGGAGACGGGAGAGTTCGTTGGCCAGCAGCCTGGCGTAGGCGGGATCGCCCTCCAGGATATGGTAGAGGATCCGGCC
>JAITRV010000029.1 GCA_031288215.1 Spirochaetaceae bacterium
TGAGAAAAGTTCCGCCCCCTGTATGGGCAGAAGATCGATGTTCCGATATTGCGGCGGGTTTTCCATACTCTTCCGCTCCATTTTACCACAACTCCGGGATTCTGACCAGCATTTTGTTAGGTTTCGCGTATAAAAATGATATATCGCATGAGATAATCGTCTTGGTACCTTGATTACTCCCAATGACTCGATAGATCCAAAGAAATTTAACCACGGACCACACGGACAAACACGGACAAATACATGAATTTCAAACGACAAGTCCGTGTTGGTCCGTGTGTGTCCGTGGTTCTTCTTCTTTCATTGAGTAAATGCAGGAGTCCCGGGGAACCGCTGGCCCTCCTTTGACCTTATGGCGCCCTCCCGGTACAATAGTATTATGATGGCTATGGATCAGAAGCCCTGGTATCAGAAAGAAAAACTTGATCCCGCTTTTCCTTTCCGTCTCTGGGATAGTTCCTTGCGCGTTTTTTCTCCCCACTGGCATGAACCATTGGAAATCATCTATGTTTTGCGGGGAACCATATCCCTTTCCGTAGACGGCCAGCCGATAAAGACCACGGAAGGCGATATTGTGATTGTCAATTCCGGCATGATTCATAGCTTTTTTGACGCCTATCCGGAAACGCTGATCAGCATCTTTCAGTTCGGACTTGAACTTTTTGATCAGACCCTGATCGAGCTTCGGGACAGGTTCACCCGGAAACTGGTCTTTGACCGGAGGTTTTTTTTCTCTGCCGGGGATAACGGGGACCTGTACCAAAAGATCAAAACCTTGCTTTTATCCATTAGAGGGGAATACCTCAATAAAGAAGAGGGGTTCCGCTTGGCCATAAAATCAAAACTCTATGAACTGGCCCTGACCTTTTTGCGGGAACTGCCGGTTAAAAATCCGGTACCCCGGGAAATGGCAAAACATAATTATAACCGGCAGATATTGGAACGGGTTTTTTCTTTTGTTTACAGTAATTACGGAAATTCCGGCATATCCCTGGAACAAGCCGCCCGGGCCGCGGCATTAAGCAAATATTATTTCACCCGCTTTTTTCGGGAACAGACCGGCCAGACCTTTCACGCTTATTTGTCCCAGGTCAGGATAAAACGGGCGAAAGAATACCTTACCGAATCGGATCTTCCGGTTGCCGAAATAGCCTACCTTTGCGGTTTTGCCAGCCTCAAGACTTTTTACCGGCTTTTTAAGGTCCTTGCCGGCGTGAGCCCTTCGGCGTACCGGTCGGGCGAGAAAAATCGTGCGGATGTTCTTTCTCCTGTATCTTAATGCGGGCCTCTTCCAAAACCGAAGCTTTGAAAGAGCAATTTTTGAGACAAACTCAGCAATAATCGGCAAGACAGAATAAAAATTCGCCTTTATAATAAAAGAATATACCGGGCCGGTTTCAAGCTCCGCTTGATTTGAAACCCGGCTTGGGGAAAAACGGTCAGGCTTAACATGAAGTCAGCCCGATTTTCCGCTCAAAATCACGGTTGCTGTTTCAAAATTTGATGTTTTAAAACAGCCTCAATGATAAGGATACCCTATGAAAAGGAATGTACTGCTTCTTTGCGGCGGTTGGGAAGGGCATGAACCGGAACAAGTAACGGATCGATTAAAAAAATACCTGGAATCCGAGAATTTCGAGGTTTCCGTGGCGGATTCCCTGGAGGTACTCCAGGATTTGGAACGGCTTAAGGCCCTGGATCTCTTTATTCCCGTGTGGACTATGGCAAAAGAAGACCTGCCGAAGCTCTATTTTGAACCGCTGTTGGAAGCGGTCGGTTCCGGGGTCGGAGTTGCCGGTTGTCACGGCGGCATGTGTGACGCCTTCAGGAATAACGTGGCATGGCAATTTTTGACCGGTGCCAATTGGGTGGCCCATCCGGGTTGCGACGGAACCTCATACCGGGTAAACATCATCAGCAAGTCCAATCCCCTGACCGAAGGAATAAAAGATTTTGAGGTGTGTTCGGAACAGTATTACCTTCACGTGGATCCCGCCAATGAGGTCCTGGCTACTACCAGGTTTCCCACGGTGAAATGGTACCACTCGGCCAACGGGGAGGTGGATGTGCCCCAGGTGTGGACCCGGAAATGGGGGCACGGCCGGGTATATTACAATGCCCTGGGGCATCACAACGATGTGTTCGATATACCCGAGGCCTGGGAATTGATGCGGCGGGGGCTCCTGTGGGCGGCGGAAAGCAAGCGCCTCGCGGCGGAAAAGGGCCTTTCGGCGGATGAATGGAAAAGCGATAAGGGGATGTATTGACATGGAAAAGCTGCGCATTGGCATCGTGGGTATCGGAAAGATAAGCGGTATATACCTCAAGAATTTGACCGGTATGTTCTCTCAACGGGTTGCCGTGAGCGCGGTGACGGACATTGTTCCGGAACGGGCGGCGCAGGCGGCGGCGGAGTATCATGTCCGCCACCTGAAGACCGTTGATGAAATGACCGGCGATCCCGACATCGATATTATTCTGAATCTGACCCAGCCGCAGATACACCACGAGGTGGCGATGAAGGCGGTAAACGGCGGGAAGCATGTGTATAACGAGAAGCCCCTCTGCGCGGCCCGGGAGGAAGCCGCCGGGTTGCTGCGACGGGCCGCGGAAAAAAAGGTCCGGGTCGGCGGCGCGCCGGATACGTTTCTTGGGGCGGGGATTCAAACCTGCCGAAAATTGATCGACCAGGGCTGGATTGGGCGGCCCGTGGCGGCCGGCGCTTTTATGCTCTGCCACGGGCATGAACACTGGCATCCGGCGCCGGAATTTTATTACAAGCAGGGCGGCGGGCCGCTGTTTGATATGGGGCCCTATTATCTCACAGCGCTGATAAATCTTCTGGGCCCGGTGGCCCGGGTTTCCGGTTCGGCTCAGAAAGGACAGGCCGAGCGTATCATTACCAGCGAGCCGCTGAACGGCGCCGTCATTAAGGTCGACGTGCCCACCCATATCGCGGGGGTCCTTGATTTTGCGTCCGGCGCGGTGGGAACGATTATCACCAGTTTCGACGTGTGGTCGAGTTCCATGCCCTTTATCGAAATATATGGAACCGAAGGGACGATGCAGGTTCCCGATCCGAATTATTTCCGCGGCGAGGTGCGGATCCGGCGCTTCCGTGAGGAGAACTGGTCCCTTATCCCCCTTATGCTGCCCGGGCCGGACGATCCCGCTGACAAAGACGATTGGCAAAAACTCAATAATTGGCGGGGAATCGGCATCACCGACATGGCGGAGGCCATCGCGGAGGGACGGCCCCACCGGGCTTCCGGTGAACTGGCCTGCCATGTGCTGGACATTATGCACGGTATCCATGACGCATCCGCTTCAGGAAGCTATTACGAGGTGAAGACCGGTTGTTCCCGGCCTGATCCGGCGCTTTGAGAGGGTATAAACGCCGGTTCTGTTAATGTTCCGGTTATATATTTTTGATCCTATAGAGAGGAGGAGGTTATTATGCAACTAACACGGAAGGGGGTACTGGTAACCCTGGTCTTGATGCTGTCCGCCGGTTTGCTTTTCGCCGGCGGAGGTCAGGCCCAACAGTCAGGCAGCGGAAATATTGTTCTTAATTTGTGGCACATTTACGCTGATGAAAGCCGGGGCGTTCCTATTGAGGCGGCCTGCCGGCGTTTTGAAGCGGCCAATCCCGGGGTAAAGGTGGTTATCTCCACCTATGCCAATGATCCCTACAAGACCAAGTTGAAAACCGTCAGCGGCGATGATTTTCCCGATGTGTTTCATTCCTGGGGCGGCGGCTGGCTGAAATCCTTTGTGGACGCGGGGTATGTGGCGGATATTACCGCCGAGGCAAACGCGGCCATGAGTCAGCTCAATCCCGCGTCGGTGAACTTCAACAAATTCGACGAAAAGATCTACGGGGTTCCCTATACGGCAGGTACCACTATTCTCTATTACAACAAGGCTATTTTTGATAAACACGGTCTCAAGCCCCCGGCAACCTGGGCGGATCTTGAAAGGATTTGTCAAACCCTGATAGCCAGCAAGATCACTCCCTTTGCCTGTGCCAATAAAACCAAATGGCCCGGCGCTCAGTATTTTGTTTACCTTGCCATGCGATGCGTATAGGTGGGGGGGATATTTTCCAGCGGGCCCAGAACAAAGAAGTGAAATTTACCGATCCGGCCTTTATCAAAGCGGGAGATACGCTTTTGGATATGGTGAACAAAGGCTGGTTCCCCACCGGAGCCAACGGCCTGGATTGGGATACCGGACAGTCCCGGATGCTTATGTACCAGGAACAGTGCGCCATGATCGTGCAGACCGGAGGGCTTTTGGGCACGGTCAGGACCGAAAACCGGGACTTCTATGACAACAAGCTCGGCGTGGCCCTTTTCCCAACGGTGGAAGGCGGCAAAGGTAAGGCCACCGACATTCTGGCCGGCGAAAACGCCTTCTCCGTATCCGTAAAAAGCAGGAACCTTGCTATGGCGAAAAAACTGGCCGTTTTCCTGGCCACCGATCAGGAAGAACAGCAGGCTATCATGGACAACGGAATCCTGGCGGGCAAACCCGGCCTCAGGATAAATGACGTTCATGTAAAGGAAGCTATGGATCAGTTGGCCAGCGCGACCTATCTGCAAAATTATATTGACCAGACCCTTTCTCCCGAGTTGGCGGAGATCCATAAGGATACCACCCAGGCTCTTTTCGGCAAAACAATGACCTCCCAGCAGGCCGCCGAAGCCATGCAGAAGGCATTTGATGCCCAACAATAGGGGAGCAATCGCTTAAATATTTCGCGGAACCGGCGGAGGATTTTCCTCCGCCGGACATATTTTCATTAGAAAAGAAAACCGCTAAAAAATTTTGGTTTTGAGTGGTTTTCTTTCTAAACCGGGAGGAATTGTTTTATGACGATAAGTCAAAAGCGGAAGCAACGGTATAAACACGGCGTTACGATTTTCCTTTTTCTTCTCCCCGCTTTAGTGGTGTATTTTACCTATACGATGGCCGGTATTGTCAGAACCTTTTATTACAGCGGGTTCAACTGGTCGGGTATTGGACCCGCCGCCGCGGCTGAATTTGTAGGCTTGGGAAATTATCTCAGGCTCATGGGCGATTCCGGATTTTGGCATGCCTTTCAGAATAATATTCTCCTGGTGATCGTTTCCATCGTTTTTCAACTGGGTTTCGGCATGATCCTGGCCTTGATGCTCAATACCGGGCACCGGGGAGTGAAGGCCCTCAGGACCGTGTATTTTATGCCCCTGCTTCTTTCCACCGTGGCCACCGGGACTATTTGGCTCCTGGTCTTCGCTCCCTTTACCGGGCTTTTTGACTGGGTACTCAAACTTATCAGTCCCGATGTACCGCTTTCCTGGCTGGGATCGGAACAGGTGGTTATGTTCGCGGTTCTTTTTGTAATTTGCTGGCAGTATATACCCCAGTACATGATACTGCTCCGGGCCGGCATGACCGGTATTCCTGAAGAGTTGTATGAAGCGGCTACGCTTGACGGGGCAACCAAGTGGCAGCAGTTTTGGACGATGACCCTGCCGCTGCTCTCCCCGACCATAAAGACTTCCGCGGTTCTTTCCATCGTAGGGTCGCTTAAATACTTTGATCTGATTTGGATCATGACCCTTGGCGGGCCCAACGGATATTCAGAACTTATGGCTACCTTTATGTATAAGAAGGCTTTTAATGAAGATCGTATGGGGTATGCCAGTACCGTGGCTTCCTGCATGGTTATCATTTCTTTTGTGGTAATCGCGATTTTCCGGTTTATGACCCGTTCACGGGAAGAAGGTTTATCATGATAGTTGTCAAACGCGGTCTTATTGAAAAGACAGCCTTTTATCTTTTAGCGCTTTTTTTTATTGTCCTGTTCGGTTTTCCCTTTGTGCTGACCCTGCTTATGGCTTTTAAATCCATGCCCGATTACATGACCGGTAATTTTTGGGGACTTCCCAAAAAATTGTACTTCGGTAATTTTCAAAAGGTGCTTTTCTCCACTTTCAATATCTATATTCTCAACAGCATATTCGTATCCACTGTCTCGGTTGTCCTGACCACATTGATAGCGTCTCTGGCAAGTTATGCCTTTGCCAAGTTGAAGTTCCGTCTTTCGTCTTTGGTATTTCTTCTTTTTATAATCGGGATGATGATTCCCGTCCATACCACCCTGATTCCCATTTATCAGCTCACCAAAGCGTTACATCTCACGGACCGCCTTCTTGGCCTGGTACCCCCCTATATCAGTATAGGCCTGCCGGTGGCCATCTATATTATGACCACCTTTTTTAAGGAAGTGCCGAACAGTATCCAGGAATCCGCGTTTATCGACGGGGCTTCTTCCTTCAGGATCTATTGGAATATTATGCTCCCCATTTCGGTGCCCGCCATCTCCACCGTAACTATCCTCAACTTCCTAAGCTACTGGAATGAGTTTATCTATGCCCTTACCCTGATTAATTCGAGCAACAAACGGACTATTCCCTTGGGCATTAAGGACTTTTATGGAGTTGAGACGGTGAATATCCCGGCGATTTTCGCGACCATTCTTATTGCTTCCCTTCCGGTTCTTATATTCTATATGATTGCCCAGGAAAAGGTCATTAACGGGCTTTCCGCGGGGGCGGTAAAAGGTTAAGTTACGGACGTAACACTAAGCCCCGGGCTCAGGGCCCGGGCGGTTTCCGCCGTCCCGGCCCTCCAATGAAGGGCTTTTATGGAACTCCTCCGGTATCCGGAGGGGGAACTTTCCGACCGGGGCTTGGGGGAGGTGTCCGTGTCGGGTACGGGCTGTTTCAAAGTCTGCGACCGGGGGCCGGTCATGGTGGTCTACCCGGAGAACCGGTGGTTTGGCCGGATCGAGCGCGAGGAGGCCATCGACGCGGTGATCGACGCGATTGAGCAGGGGGCGATGCTCCGGCTCCATCTTGCGATCCCTTCCCTCCCATAGTATCCTGATCCAATGCAGGCGTCAAAGCGGTTTACTGAGGATTGCAGGGATCACCTCCGGGCGGAAATAGCCGATGCCGGCGGCAACGAGGTTTTTGCCCGGGGGTACTGCGACGAGGAGGGGATCGTGATCGCCCTGGAAGTGGCCGCCCGGGGCAACGAGGGGGCGGTCCTTGCCCTGGACCGCCTTTGGAACGCCCCCGCCGCGGAGGGGGAAGCGGAGGAGGAGGGGCGGCTCCCGGACGTACTCATCCACAACCACCCTTCCGGCTTCCTCAGCCCCAGCGACCAGGACTTCGCCATCGCCGCCCGGGCCGCCGAAGGGGGGGTGGGCTCCTTCATCGTGGACAACGGGGTGGAACGGGTCTACGTCATCGCCGAGCCGGTCCGGCGGCGCGCGCGGAAGGCCCTGGATGCGGAAAGCCTCTGCGCCGCCCTGGAGGAAGGGGGGGCCGTCAGCCGGCGGCTTCCCTCCTACGAGATCCGCCCTTCCCAGTTGGACCTGATGCGGCTCATCATTCGGGGCTTCAACGAGGACGTCCTGGTAGCCGCCGAGGCGGGGACCGGGGTGGGAAAGTCCTTCGCCTACCTCCTTCCCGCCCTGAGTTACGCCCTGGCCAACCAGGAACGGATCCTCATCTCCACCGCCACCATCACCCTGCAGCAGCAGCTCTTCGACAAGGACATCCCCCTGGTCATCGCGGCGTTGAACAAGAAGCTCAAGGTGGTCCTCATCAAAGGCCGGGGGAACTTCCTCTGCCGCCGCCGCCTGGCGGACGCCCTCCGGGATCAGCGCCAGGACCTCTTTGACGAAGACGAGGAGACGTTCCGGGCTATCGAGGCCTGGGCGGACACCACCACGACCGGAAGCCGGTCGGACCTTTCTTTTGTGCCCCGGGACCGGGTCTGGAGCCGGATCTGTTCCGAAGCGGACCTCTGTATGGGGATGCGCTGCCCCGAACGGGAGCGCTGCTTTGTCCTGGCCCTGAAAAAGGAAGCCGCCGATGCGAAGATCCTGGTGGTGAACCACCACCTCCTCTTTGCGGACCTCGCCGCCCGGCAGCAGGGGGCGGGATACGAAATCACCGTGGTCCTTCCCCCCTACCGGCGGGTCATCATCGACGAGGCCCACACGATAGAAGACGCGGCGACCTCCTTTTTCTCCAAAGAATTCAGCCGCCTGGGGATCTACCGCCAGACGGGGCGGCTCTACCGGCAGCGCCGGGGCCGGCAGCAGGGGCTCCTCATCAGGATTGCCGCCCTGAGTTCCCAGGAGGCCGCCCTGGAGGGCGCGGCGGCGGCAATCCAGCGGGCCCGGGACGCCGCCGACGCCCTGGACGGGGCCGCCCGGGAACTCTGCGGGGCCGAGGGGGTTTTCCGGCTCGCGCTCCCCCGGGACAAGCAGATCGCCGCGGTCCTCGTCCCCGGCCTCGTCAATCTGCGGAAGGCCCTCACCGCCCTGGTGGAGGCCCTCCGGTCCATGGCGGAGGCCGCCGGAGGGGGCGAGGGGGAGGAGGGGGAAGCCGGGGGGGCCAATTCCGCCCTGAACGCCGCGGTCTGGGAACTCCGCTCCGTCATCCGGCGGCTTGAAACGGTGATCTCCGTGTGCGGCGCCTTTATCGAGTACGCCCAGCGCCCCCAGGAGGTGATGTGGATAGAGGAACGCCGGGAATCAGGCGGCGGGGCGGGCCCGCTTGACGGGGGAAGCTGGGCGGTCTTTACCGTTACCCCCCTGGAGGTGGCCTCCTCCCTGGGGAAAGCCCTCTTTGAGCCCAACAAGACCGTGGTGTGCCTCTCCGCCACCCTCACCACGGCGGCGCCTCCCCCCGCTTCCTTTGCGTACTGGAACCGGAGATCCGGGATATGCCTGGCGCCGGGACGGGAGGTCCTGACCGGACAGTTTCCCTCGCCCTTCCCCTATGGGCGGTCGGTGCTCCTCGCCGTTCCGGGGGACGCCCCCCTCCCCGATGAGGCCCGCTACCAGGCCTTCGTGGAACGGGCGGTCCCGGACTTGGCGGGTCTTGCCGGGGGGTCCGCCCTGGTCCTCTTTACCTCCTACGAGTCCCTGCGGAATACCTATGCCGTGGCGGCCCCGATCCTGGCAAAACAGGGGATCCGCTGCCTCAAGCAGGGGGACGACGACCGCAGCCGCCTCCTGGCCGCCTTCCTGGCGGACGAATCCAGCGTCCTCTTCGGGACCGACTCTTTCTGGGAAGGGGTGGACGCCCCCGGAGACACCCTGCGGCTGGTGATCCTCTGCCGGCTGCCCTTCCGGACCCCCCGGGACCCGGTCTTCGAGGCCCGCCGGGAAGCCCTGGAAAAGCAGGGGGGAAACTCCTTCATGGAGCTTTCCCTCCCGGAAGCGGTGATAAAGTTCAAGCAGGGCTTTGGCCGGCTGATCCGCCGGTCCGGGGATCGGGGGGTGGTGGCGGTTCTGGACGGCCGGATCATCCGCAAACGGTACGGGGACTCCTTCATCCGTTCCCTGCCCAAAACCCGGACCAGTTTTGGGGAATACGCCGCCGTGATACGGGCCGCGGAGGACTTTTTATTCCCCTAAGCCCGGCTCGG
>JAITRV010000030.1 GCA_031288215.1 Spirochaetaceae bacterium
TGAGAAAAGTTCCGCCCCCTGTATGGGCAGAAGATCGATGTTCCGATATTGCGGCGGGTTTTCCATACTCTTCCGCTCCATTTTACCACAACTCCGGGATTCTGACCAGCATTTTGTTACCTTTCGCGTATAAAATGATATATCGCATTCGTCCCCCTTGTGTATGACGTTTGTCATAGATTCAGGCCGTCGCGGTGGCCTTTTCGCCGATTTTATAGTAAGCTATAAGGGCGGAAGGTGGCAATGGGAAGCGTTTATGCGGAAATTACGTTGAAAAACACCGCTGATGAAGTGAGATCCCGGAGCGGAATGATTCCGGATCGGGAAGTCCGGGAAATCACGGTCCGGGCCCTGGTCGATACCGGCGCGGGGACCCTGGTCATCAATGAGGCGGTACGGCAGCAGCTCGGGCTTGAGATAAAGGGCCTGCGCCGGGGAACGCTTGCGGACGGTGCGCGGCAGGTCTACCAGGTCACGGAGCCGGTGGAACTGCGCTGGAAGGACCGCGAGTCCACCTGCCGGGCCCTGGTGCTGCCCGACGCGGAGGAGATCCTCCTGGGGCTGATCCCGCTGGAAGACATGGATCTCGTCGTCGATCCCATTGCGCGGGAATTAAAGGGCGCCCACGGCAACGAAGTTTTCTGCATGATTAAAGCCCTGAGGGGGCTTCCATAGCGAGCGGTCTCTCCTCTTCTGCTATGTGGTATGCGCCTGCTCCACCAGTTCCGACAGGAGGGGGGTGAGCTGTTTCTTCCGGGACACCACGTCCTTGAGGATATAGATCCCCTCCTCCATGAGGGGAAAATTGAGATAGGGGATGAAGGATGCTTTTCCCGCCACAAAGAGGAGGGAATCCAGGACGGTTACGTCGGTCACGAGGAGGGAGGAAAAGAGGTAGTCCTTGGCGGACCGGAGCGCTTCCAGGGCGGCGGCGATCTCCTCCTTCCGGGCGGCCAGGGGCGCGGGGTTGCCGGTTTCAATCTGGCTTACCGAGAACCGGGCCCCCTGCTCGGCGTATTCCTTCATGTCCAGGGTGATGAGTTCCTCCGCGGGCCGGGAATTGACCTGATCCGCCGCGGCCTGGAGTTCCTGCCCCAGGACCTTCGGATCAAGGCCGGTGATCGAGGCCAGGTACGCCGCGGTTTCCCGGTCCGTATCGGTGGTGGTGGCGGATTGCAGGGCCAGGGTGTCCGCCAGGATGCCGCAGAGGAGGATGGAGGCGATGTTTTTTTCCAAGGAAACCCGCTGTTCCCGGTAGAGGCCGGCGATGATGGTGCAGGTGGCTCCCACCACCCGGTTGATGAAGGTGATGGGGTACCGGGTGGAGAGGTTCCCCAGCCGGTGGTGATCGATCACCTCCAGGACCCGGTAATTCTCAATCCCCTCGATGGCCTGGGCCGGCTCATTGTGATCCACCATGATCACCTCGATATTCGGCTCCCGGGTGAGGTCCCCCTCGAAGATCACCCCCGCCACCCGCCCCTGGTCGTCCCCAATGGGGAGGTGCCGGGACGGGGCATGGGAAAGGGGTTCCCGGATCTTCCGGATCGGGTCGGAGAGCTTCATCAGAGGGACGAACGCATCCCCCATGAAGCCCACCGGGGCGGAGTAGATGATCAGCATGGCGGTGGAGGAGGTGTCGTAGGGGCTGCTGATCACCGAAAGGCGGTTTTTTTCCGCCAGGGCGGCGAGATCCCCCTCCAGGGTAAGGCCGTTGGAGAGGATCAGGGCCCGGACCCGCCGCTCGACGCAGTGGCGCTGAATATCCTCCCGGTCCCCGACGATGACCAGGGCGTCTTCCGGCGAAAGCGCCTCCAGATGGGCCTTGAAGAATTCGAAGGAGGCGGCGGCCACCACGATGGGGGACATCCGCACCTCCCCCTGGTTAAAAAGGGTGATGGGCCGGGCGGAGAGGAGCCGGAGGAGGTGGTCGATGGAAACGGGAAAGTCCGCTTTCTTCTGGGGATTGATGTGGGTGATGATATATTGGGAAAAGCCCCGGTAATGGAACATGCTCAGGTAGCGCTGGTTCCGGTCCACGATGGGCAGCACCCGCTGCCCTTCCTGCTGCATCCGTTCCAGGGCCTCCCAGACGGAAACCTCCGCCGGTATGGTCAGGGGCGGATCGGACAGATAGTAGGAAGCCTTGGGGATGAGGTCCGGCAGATATTCCGGCACCGGCACGCCGAAGCGCTCAAAGATATATTCGGTCTGGGGGCTGATCTTCCCCGCCCGGGCGGCGCGGTGGTTCTTTAGCCCCTGGGCCTGCTTCAGGGCGGCATAGGCCGCGGCGGACACCACCGAATCCGTATCGGGATTCCGGTGTCCGATAATATAGACGGTCTTTTCCATATATATACCCTCTGGTCATACGCCGGAGCCGCCGCAGTTCCCCTCGCGGATCCTGCGTTATGCTCAGTGAATCTTCGATCTCCGGCAACGGCCCGCCGGCTGCTCCCCGGAGACCTCCGGGCAAGCGATTCATAAAATGGGCCGTTCCCCTTAGAATATGGTTTTTACCGCTCCCGCGTCAATATGGCGCATTGCCTCGATCAGGGCTCCTGCATTTACTTTTTTTTCATACTTTTTTATGAGATAATCGTCTTGGTGCCTTGATTACTCCCAATGACTCGATAGATCCAAAGAAATTTAACCACGGACCACACGGACAAACACGGACAAACGCATGAATTTCAAACAACAAGTCCGTGTTGGTCCGTGTGTGTCCGTGGTTTTTTCCTCTTTTTGGTGCCTGGCACTCTTTTTCAGGTC
>JAITRV010000078.1 GCA_031288215.1 Spirochaetaceae bacterium
TCTCGGCCCTGGACGATCCCGAAAGCCGGCTTTGTTCCCTGGCGGAACGGGCCTTCGTCCGGGCCCTGGGGGGAAGCTGCAACGCCCCCATCGCCGCCTATGCCCGGATCCAGGGGGGCACCCTCACGCTCCGGGCCTTCTACGGGGGCCCCGGCCCCGGAGGCCCCGGAGGCCCCGGAGGGGCTTCCCTTGAAGCAATAACGGAGGAGGCGGGAGGGGCGGCGGCTCCGTCGGCGGCTGAGCGGTTGCTCAAAGGGGTGGGCTCTGTACTACCCGTACAGGGGCCGTCCGCGGGGGTTAGGGGCAGCCTCTCGGGCCCGCCGGAGGAGGCGGAGGCCCTGGGAGCGGCCCTGGCCCGCCGGCTTCTGGGCCGCTACGGGGAGGCCGGGACGGGCAGGGTTTTCCTGGTGGGGGCCGGCCCCGGGGACGGGGGGCTCCTGACGGTCGCGGGGGAACGCCTCCTCCAGGAAGCGGACCTGGTCCTCTACGACAAGCTGGTGGGCCGGGGGGTTCTCTCCCGGATTCCCCCGGAAACCGAAACCCTCTACGTGGGGAAGGAGGCGGGCCGCCACACCCTGCCCCAGGAAGCGATAAACCGGCTCCTGGTCCAGGCCGCCGCCGAGGGGAAGCGGGTGGTCCGCCTCAAGGGGGGAGACCCCTTCCTCTTTGGCCGGGGCGGGGAGGAGCTTGAGGGCCTGCGGGAGGCGGGGATCCCCTTCGAGGTGATCAGCGGGGTCAGTTCCGCCCTGGCGGTTCCCGCCGCCTTCGGCATCCCCGTGACCCACCGGGATGCCTGTTCCTCGGTCCACATCGTCACCGGCCATAAGCGGGTCCCGGAGGGCCCGGATGGGGAGGAGGGCACAGAGCCGGAGATCCCCTACGAGGCCCTGGTGAAGGCCGGGGGGACCCTGATCTTCCTCATGGGGGTGGGGGCCCTGGGCCGGATCTGCGGGGGCCTCATGGCTGCGGGAATGGACGGGAACACCCCCGCGGCGATCCTGGAGGAGGGGACCACCGCCCGGCAGCGGCGGGTCCTCTCGGTCCTGTCCCGGCTGCCGCGGGAGGCGGAACAGGCGGGGGTCCGGGCCCCGGCGATTACCGTGGTGGGGAAGGTCTGCGCCCTGGCGGAGGCCTTTTCCTGGAGGGAAGCCAAGAGCCTGGGGGGGGTGCGGATAGGGATAACCCGGCCCCGGAACCGGGCCCCCCGGTTCCGGGACATGCTTGCCCGGGAAGGGGCGGAGGTGGTGGAAATTCCTTCTATAGAAACGGTCCCCCTGGAAAGCGCCCCGGACCTGGAGGAAGCCGTGGCGGGTCTGGCGGGGAAGGGCTGGCTGGTCTTTACCAGTCCCGCCGGGGCGGAGATCTTCTTCCGCCGCCTCAGAGCGGCCAAACGGGACATCAGGAGCCTCGGGGGGATCAAGGTCGCCGCCATAGGGAAAAGTACCGCCGCGGTCCTGGAGGACCGGGGAATGCTCGTGGACCTGGTCCCCGCCGAATACAGCGGCCGGGCCCTGGGGGAGGCCCTGGCCGCCGCGGTGCGGCCGGGGGAGACCCTGGTCATCCCCCGGTCGAGGATAGGGAGCGCCGACCTTATCCGGCCCCTCCTGGAAGCGGGGATCGCCTACCGGGACATCCCCCTCTACGATACCCGGCCCATGGCGGCCCGGCTGGACGGGACCCTCCGGGGGATCCTCCTGGAGGGGCTGGACTGGGCGGCCTTTACCAGCGCCTCCACGGTGGAAGGCCTGGCCGCCGCCGCCGGGGAGGGGGGCCTTGCGGGGATGCGGGCCCTCTGCATCGGCGCCCAAACCGCCGCGGCCGCGGAAAAGTACCGCATGAAAACCTATACCGCCCGGGAGGCAACCCTGGAAAGTATGGTGGAAACATTGAAAGAGGAGGTTCGCAAACATGGCGGAGCCCTTTAACAGAACCAGGAGGCTGCGGGGGAGCGATACCCTCAGGAGAATGGTCCGGGAAACCCGGCTCTCCAAGGACGCGCTCATCTATCCGGTCTTTGTCAGGGAGGGAAGTAATATCGAGGAGGAAATTCCTTCCATGGAAGGTCAGTACCGCTACAGCATCGACCGGCTGGCCTCCGTCTTCGACCGGCTTCTGGAAGCGGGAGTTACCAAGGTGCTTTTCTTCGGCATCCCCGGGGAAAAAGACGGGGAGGGGAAGGGAGCCTGGCAGGAGGACGGGATCATCCAGCGGGCCCTGCGCCATAGCCGGGAGCACTACCCGGAGTTGTACCTCATCACCGATGTGTGTATGTGCGAATACACCAGCCACGGCCACTGCGGGGTCCTGGAGGGAGAAACCGTGGATAACGACCGGACCCTGGATTTCCTGGCCCGGATCGCCCGGTCCCATGCCCGGGCAGGGGCCCACATGGTGGCCCCCTCGGATATGATGGACGGCCGGGTCCTGGCCATCAGGGAGGCCCTGGACCGGGAGGGCTTCGGGCAGGTGCCCGTCATGTCCTATGCGGCCAAGTACTGTTCCTCCTTCTACGGCCCCTTCCGGGAAGCGGCCGGGTCAGCCCCGGCCTTCGGGGACCGCAGGACCTATCAGATGGACTATCACAACCAGCGGGAAGGCCTCCGGGAGGCCCTCTCGGACATCGGGGAGGGGGCGGATATCGTCATGGTCAAGCCCGCCCTGGCATACCTCGACGTGATCCGGCGGGTATCGGAACGGTCCGCCGTCCCGGTGGCGGCCTACAGCGTCAGCGGGGAATACGCGATGATCAAGGCCGCCGCCCGGGGGGGCTTCATCGACGAGGCCGCCCTAGCCTGCGAGGTCGCCGTGGGGATCTTCCGCGCCGGGGCGGACATCCTGATCAGTTACTATGCCCGGGAGCTGGCGGGGTGGATCGGGGAGGGACGGATAGGATGAAAGGGATATCCCGTTCCGAAGAACTCTACCGGAGGGCCCAGGCCCTGATCCCCGGCGGGGTGAACAGCCCCGTGCGGGCCTTCCGTTCGGTAAACCGCCCCCCCCTCTTCATCGCCGGTGCCGACGGGGCCTATCTCCGGGACGCCGACGGCAAGCGTTATATCGACTATGTCTGTTCCTGGGGGCCCCTGATCCTGGGGCATAACCACCGGGAAATCGCCCGGGCGGTGGCCGAAGCCGTCCCCCGGGGGCTCAGCTACGGGGCCGCCACCGAGGCGGAACTGGTCATGGCCGAATTGATGACCGGCATGGTCCCCTCCCTGGAAATGGTGCGGATGGTGAATTCGGGAACCGAGGCGGTGATGAGCGCCCTCCGGGCCGCCCGGGGCTTTACCCGCCGGGACCGGATCATCAAATTCGAGGGCTGCTACCACGGCCACTGCGACGCCATGCTGGTCAAGGGGGGGTCAGGGCTCCTCAGCGGGAGTTCGGCGGACAGCGCCGGGGTCCCCGCGGGGGCCGTGGCGGACACCCTGGTGGCCGCCTTCAACGACCTGGGCAGCGTGGAGGCCCTCTTCGCCGCCAACCGGGAGGCCGTGGCCGCGGTCATCGTGGAACCCCTGGCGGCCAATATGGGGGTGGTGCCCCCTGAGCCGGGCTTCCTGGAGGGCCTGCGGGAACGCTGCAGCCGGGAGGGGGCCCTGCTGATCTTCGACGAGGTGATCACCGGTTTCAGGCTGGCCCCCGGAGGCGCCCAGGAGTTCTACGGGGTCAGGCCGGATCTGTCGACCTTCGGCAAGATCATCGGCGGGGGCCTCCCCGTGGGGGCCTACGGGGGCCGCCGGGAGATCATGGAAACCGTGGCCCCCCTGGGACCGGTTTACCAGGCGGGAACCCTCTCGGGCAACCCCCTGGCTATGGCGGCGGGAATAGCCCAACTGAGTTATCTCAAGGGCCACCCGGAGGTCTATGACCATATCAACCGCATGGGGGATGCCCTCTTTGGGGGGCTCCGGGAGATCCTGGAGCGGACCGCCGCCCCCTGCAGGGTGAATTCCACCGGCTCCCTGGGCTGCCTCTTCTTTACCGGTAACGAGGTCCGGGACTTCAGCTCCGCCAAAAAGGCGGACACCTCCCGCTACGCCGCCTATTTTGACCGCCTGCTCCGGCAGGGGATATACCAGGCCCCGGCCCAGTTCGAGGCCCTCTTCGTATCCGCCGCCCACGGGGAGGCGGAGATCGCCCGGACCCTGGAAGCGGCGGAGGCTTTTTTCAAGGATTTTCCCGGAAACCCGGGGGAAGGGAAGGGCGCCTATGGATAGGGAAATATACCTCGTCGGGATGGGGCCCGGGGGAGGGGCCCTCCTCACCCGGGAGGCCGAGGCGGCCATTGCCGGAAGCCGCTGGGTCCTGGGGGCCCCCCGGCTCCTGGAGGCGGCGCAGGCCCTCATCGGGGAAAAAGAACGGCAGGCCCTCGCCGATCCCGAGGAGATCCTCCGCTTCATCGAGGAACGGGGGGACGGGACCTTCTCGGTGCTCCTGTCGGGGGACCCCGGATTCTACAGCGGGGCCCGGAAACTCATCGGCCGGCTTGAGGAACGGGGCTGGGCCTTCCGGGTGGTGAACGGCGTCAGCTCCCTGGTCTATTTTGCGGGCCGCCTGGCGGTTCCCTGGGAGGACCTCCGGGTGGTGAGCCTCCACGGCCGCCGCTCCGACATTCCCGGCACGGTGGCGGCCAATCAGCGGACCTTCTTCCTCACGGACCGGAAGATGGGGCCCGCGGAGATCTGCGCCGCCCTGAAGGAGGCGATCCTGAGCGGGGCCCTTCCGGAGAGCCTGCGGGTCTCCGTGGGGGAGCGCCTCTCCTATAGCGACGAGCGGATCCGCCGGGGCAGCCCCGGGGAGTTTGCGGCGGCGGCCTTCGATCCCCTCTCGGTGGTGCTGGTGGAAAACCCCGCCCCCCGTCCGGCCTTCCGGGGGAATTACAGCCTGGGGGACGAGGCCTTTATCCGGGGGGAGGTTCCCATGACCAAGGAGGAGGTCCGCACCGTGGTCCTCTCCAAGCTCCGGCTGGAACCGGAGAGCGTCGCCTGGGATATCGGCGCGGGGACCGGATCGGTTTCCTGCGAGATGGCCCTGCGGGCCTTCCGGGGCCGGGTCTATGCGGTGGAACAGAATCCCCAGGGGGTCTCCCTGATAGAGCAAAACCGGGCGAAGCTGGGGATAAGCAACCTGGAGGTCCGCCTGGGTGTTGCCCCGGAAGCCCTGGGGGATCTGCCCCCGCCGGACCGGGTCTTTATCGGCGGCAGTTCCGGGCGGCTTGACCGGATCATCGCCTCCGTGACTGCCCGGAATCCCCGGGTCCGCCTGGTGATCACCGCCGTTACCCTGGAAACCCTGACGGAGGCGTTCTCCCTGATGAAGAAGTACGCCCCCTCCGGGGCGGAATTTGTCCAGATCGCCGCCGCCCGGGGGACGCGCCTCGGCGCTTATACCCTGATGAAGGCCCTGGACCCGGTGTATATCATCAGCGGCGGGGATAGTCCATGATGAATCTTTCCGTGCCCCGGCTCTGTATCGCCGCCGGCTCCAGCGGTTCCGGCAAGACCACCCTGACCTGCGGCCTCCTCAAGGCCCTGATCAACCGGGGGCTGACGGTGGCCTCCTTCAAGGCCGGGCCGGATTACATCGATCCCATGTTCCACCGGGAGGTGATCGGGGCCCATTCCTCAAATCTGGACCTTTTTCTCCTGACGGAAGAGACGGTCCGGCGCCTCCTTTGGGAGAATTCCCGGGGCAAGGACCTGTCCGTCCTTGAGGGGGTCATGGGCTTCTACGACGGCCTCGGGGGGGCCTCCGCGGAGGCCTCTACCTGGCGCCTGGCCCAGGTTACGGGAAGCCCGGTGGTGCTGGTGGAGGATTGCCGGGGCCTGTCCCTTTCCGCCGCGGCCCGGATCAAGGGCATGGCGGAATTCCGGGAGGACAGCCGTATCCGGGCGGTGATCCTCAACCACATCAGTTCCTCCCGTTACGCCGAACTCAAGGACATCATCGAGGGGGAAACCGGATTGGCGGTCTGCGGCTTCCTTCCCGTCCTCAGGGAGTGCGCCATCGAAAGCCGGCACCTGGGGCTCGTCACCGCGGCGGAGATCGGGGACCTCCAGGGGAAGATCGAAACCCTGGCCGCCCGGATAGAAGAGACCGTCGACCTGGACCGCCTTATCGCCCTGGCCCGCTCCGCCCCCCCGCTTGAACCGGAGGATCCTGCGGGAAGGATTCCCGGCGAAATCCCCGATGCCCCGAAAACCGCGGACCGCCGGGGGAAGGCCCTCCGAATCGCCGTTGCCCGGGACCGGGCCTTCTGCTTCTACTACGAGGACGGCCTCAAGCTCCTGCGGGAACGGGGGGCGGAACCGGTGTTCTTCAGCCCCCTGAAAGACCGGAGCCTCCCCGAGGGCATCCGGGGCCTCTATATAGGGGGCGGCTATCCCGAACTCTACGGGCCTGAGCTTTCGGGAAACCGTTCCCTCCTGGACGACATCCGATCGGCCCTTCGGGAGGGCCTTCCCTGCATCGCCGAGTGCGGGGGCTTCATGTACCTCCACCATACCGTCTCGGACGCCGCCGGCAGCGCCTACCCCATGGTGAACTTCATCCCCGGTTCCTGCGTCAAGCAGCCCCGGCTGGTCCGCTTCGGCTACGCCTTCTACCAGGCCCGGCGGGACAACCTCCTCTGCCGCCGGGGGGAACTCCTGCGGGGCCACGAATTCCACTACTGGGACAGCGATTGCCCCGGAGACGGCTTCCTGGGGATGAAACCCCGGTCCGCCGCCGAATGGCCCTGCATCGTCGCCGGGGAAAACCTCTTTGCGGGTTTCCCCCATCTCCATTTCTGTTCAGATCCCCGGATGGCCGAGCGTTTTCTGGACCGGTGCGGGAGGGTATGAGCGTGAGCGGGGATCGCAAGCTCCGCTGGGGCTATACCACGGGAAGCTGCGCCGCGGCGGCCGCCAAGGCCGCGGCGATCCTCCTCCTGACCGATGCGGGCCCGCAGCCCTTCCCCGTGGAGATCCGCACCCCCGGGGGAAAGAAGCTCTCCCTGGTTCCGGAGGATATACGCCGGGACCAGGGAGCCGTCTCCTGCGGGATCCGGAAGGACGCCGGGGACGACCCGGATATCACCAACGGCGTCCTGGTCTACGCCCGCGTCGAAAAGAACGCCGGGCCGGAGATCCTCATCCTGGGGGGCGAGGGGGTGGGCCGGGTCACCAAGCCGGGGCTGGATGCGGCGGTGGGGGAGGCGGCGATCAACCGCACCCCCCGGCGGATGATCCGGGAAGCGGCGGCCGCCGTCTGCGCCGCCTCGGGTTATACCGGCGGGCTTACGGTAACCATCTCCATCCCCGGCGGGGAAGCGCTGGCGGAAAGGACCTTTAACCCCAAGCTGGGCATTGTGGGGGGCCTTTCTATCCTCGGCACCACCGGCATCGTGGAGCCCATGAGCGACCGGGGCTTCATCGGGACCATCAAGGCGGAATACGCCGTCCGCCGGGCCCAGGGGGAAAGGACCGTGGTGATCGCCCCGGGAAATTACGGCCGGGACTTCCTGGCGGCCTCGCCCCTTGCGGGGATCGAGCCGGTGCTTTGCAGCAACTTCATCGGCGACGCCCTGGACCTGGCCGCGGAGGCGGGTTTTGAATGCCTCCTCCTGGCGGGGCATATCGGGAAGCTCGTAAAACTGGCAACGGGGAACTTCAATACCCATTCAAAATACGGGGATCCCCGGCTGGAGATCCTCACCGCCTATGCGGCCCTGGAAGGGGCCCCCCGGGACCTGCTGGGGGAGATCCTCCACGCCGCGGTCACCGAACAGGCCGTTGCCCTCCTGGAGGAAGCGGGCCTTTGGCCGGCGGTGCTACGCCGCCTCCTGGGGGCCGTCCAGGACCAGATCGACCGCCGCTGCCGGGGGAAGCTCCTGGCGGGGGCCCTGCTCTTTTCCACCGGCAAGGGCCTCCTGGGGCTCACCGAGACCGCTCACCGGATTTTATCCGGGATTGCCCCGCGGAAGGAAGGGGGCGGCCAGGGAGGGGATCATGGCTGAACTGGCCATCTACGGGAAGGGGGGGATCGGCAAGTCCACCATAGCCGCCAACATCTCCGCCGCCCTGGCGAAGCAGGGGAAACGGGTGCTCCAGATAGGCTGCGATCCCAAGCACGATTCCACCCGGCTTCTCCTGGGAGGGCGGCGGATCACCACGGTTCTGGACTACCTCCGGGAGACCGGCCCCGGCCAAGGCCGGAGGACGCCGTCCCTTCCGGAGGAGATCGTCCACGCCGGGGCCTTCGGCGTCCACTGCATCGAGGCGGGGGGCCCCGAGCCCGGGGTAGGCTGCGCGGGCCGGGGGATTCTCACCACCTTTGAGCTGATCCGGCGCCTGGGGATCCGGGACTATCCCTACGATGCGGTGATCTACGATGTCCTGGGAGACGTGGTCTGCGGGGGCTTTGCGGTTCCCCTCCGCCGGGAATACGCGGAAAAGGTCTATATCGTCAGTTCCGGGGAATTCATGGCCCTCTATGCGGCGAACAACATCCTCCGGGGGCTTAAAAACTACGACCAAAGCCGGGGCAGGGCCGGGGGGATCATCCTCAATTCCCGGGGCCTTCCGGAGGAGGACGGCTTGATCCGCCGTTTCTGCGACGCCGTGGAACTTCCCCTGCTGGAAAGCTTTCCCCGGAGCGAGGTCTTTTCCGGCTGCGAACGGGAGGGGATGAGCCTGGTGGAACGGGACGGGGGTTCGGAACTGGCCGCGAAATTCGAGGCCCTGGCGGCTCTCATGTACCGCCAGGAGGAACTCTATCCCCCCCGGCCCCTGTCGGACGAAGAACTGGAAGATCGGATCTTCGGTGAGCGGAAGCGGCCCGCCGGGAGGAGGGCCCTGGGGGAACAGGTCTTTGGGGAGGTGCCAAAGCGGAAAGAGGCCGCTTCCGCGTTCGTTTCCGGCGTTTTTTCCAAGAGCCTCATTGCCCGGGAGCCCCTCCAGGGCTGCGCCTTTAGCGGGGCCATGGGGGTCTGTACCCAGGTGGGGGACTGCGTCTGTATTGCCCACGGCCCCGTGAGCTGCGCCCATATCACCTACCAGAGCATCACCTCCGCCTCCCGGCGTTTCCTCCTGGAACGGGGGATAGTCCTGCCCTACCAGGCCTCCCCGCCGGTGCTTTCCTCCCAGATGAACGAGACGGTGATGATCTTCGGCGGCGTCGAGGCCCTGCGGAAGAAGCTCGCCGAGGCCCGGGCCGCGGGAAGCGCCGGGATCTTCGTGCTTACCACCTGTCCCAGCGGGATCATCGGCGACGACCTGGGCTTCCTGCGGGATATGGAAGCGGGGGAGAGCCGCATCATCCCCCTCCTCACCGACGGGAACCTCCAGGGGGATTTTCTCCAGGGGATACTCATGGCCTATACGGAAATCGCCCGGGCCCTGATCGACCGGACCGTAGCGGCCCGGGAGAATACGGTGAACATCGTGGCGGAGAAGCCCGAAACTACCGGCCGGGGGGAAAGCCTCCGGTATATGAAGGATATCCTGGACCGGCTGGGGATCGAAATTAACTGCCATTTTATCTGTGAAACCTCCCTGGAGGAGATCCGCTGCTTCATGAGGGGGAAGCTTTCCATTCTCGCCTTTGACGATTATATGGGCCGGACCATCCGGGACTTCCTCCGCGGCGAATTCGGCGCGGAATTCCTGGACCGCCCCTTCCCCGTGGGCTTCCGGGAGAGCGCCGAATGGGTGAGGCTGCTGGCCTCCTCCTTCGGCCGCCCCCCGGAAACCGCCGGGGCCATCATCGCCGATTACCGGGATCGATACGAAGGGGAAATCCTCAGGATAAAGCCCTATCTCGCGGGGAAACGGCTCATGGTCATCACCTTCAACCACGATATTGACTGGATCCTCCAAACCGCCCTGGACCTGGAGATGGAAGTAGCCTTCCTGGCGGTGATGGACTTTTCCCAGGAGAACCTCTTCAGGACCATCTTCCGGGAGCGGATTGGGGAGTTCCGGGTTTCCTACGACCGGAGCCGGCGGCGCTCCGATATAGAGCGGGTGAAGCCTGACCTTTTCCTCGCCAATTACCCTTCCCCGGAGGAGGACGGCCGGGTCCTGACCGACGTCATTCCCTTCTGCCCCGTGGCGGGATTTTTGAGCGGCCTCCTCCTGGCCCGGCGCTGGAGCGAGATTTTCAGGATGAATTTATACGAAGGATGGAAACAGGATGAAGTTCTATTCAGAAAATATCAGTCCTGACAGCCTGAGCGGGGCTATCTTTTCCATAGAGGGAATCCGGGACGCCTGTGTGGTGTTAAACGGCCCCACGGGCTGCAAGTTCTACCACAGCGCCATCTCGGACAGCCAGTTCCACCACTCCCTGGGCTTTGACGCCGGCGTCTATTCCGAGGGTTTCTACCTGGGCCAGAGCCGGGTGCCATCCACCTACCTGGACAGCCAGGACTACATCTTCGGCGCCGGGGAAAAGCTTGAGCGGATCCTCCGGGATGCGGGGCGGCGGGGTTGCAAACTCATCGCGGTGATCAATTCCCCCGGGGCGGCCCTGATCGGCGACGACCTGGAGGGTATCCTCCGGCGGGAAGTCCGGGGGGTCCCCTGCTTTGCCCTGGAGAACTCCGGTTTTTCGGGAACCTTTGGCGCCGGTTACCAGCGGGCCCTGATGAAGGTCATCGACGCCCTCTCTCTCAGCCCCCGGAAGCGGGGTCTTCACGAAGACCTCCGGACGGATGGTCGTCAAATGAATTCAAGTAAATTTATGACCGATGGTCATAGAATGAACGGGGGTAACAAAGTGAACCTCCTGGGTTTTTGCATCTATCAGAAGCACTACGACGGCAGCATCCGCGCCCTCAAGAACCTCCTGGAACGCTGCGGGATCGAGGTGGTCTCCACCCCCGGCGCATTGGACAGCCTGGAGGCCGTCGCCCGGCTCCCCGAAGCGGACCTCAACGTGGCGGTTTACCCCGAATACGCCCGGGAACTCGGGGAAAAGCTGGAGGCTGAACTGGGTATACCCCTGCTCTGCCTCCGGGAAGGCCCCCCCCTGGGCTTTGACGCCGCCGCCGCCTTTGTCCGGGAGATCTGCGCCGCCCTGGACCGGGAGAGCGCGGCGGCCCTGGAAGCCATAGCCCGTGCGCGGGGGCGCGCCTATTACTACCTGGCCCGGTTCTCCTCCCTCCTGGGCCTGCCCAAGGGGGCCCTCTTCTCCATCCGGGCCGAGGCCTCCACCGCCTACGCCCTGACCCGGTGGCTCTGCGGCTACCTGGGGATGATCCCCGCGGCGATCTCGGTGCTTCCCGGCGCCGACGGCCCTTCGCTCAAAAAACTGGAGGACTTCCTGGAGGGCATCCATTACCGGGAGGTCTTGGATCAGCCGGTCCTCGAACGGGAGACCCACCTCCTCTTTGCCGACGGGAATACCATCGCCGCCCTCAAATTGGCGGGCAAAACCTTTTGCGGAATAGAAATCGCCCTGCCCAGCCTGGGTTATTTGGATATCACCGGGAAAGCCCTCCTGGGAGAAACCGGGGCCCTGTTCCTTTTGGAACAGATTATGAACGGATTGAGGTACGTACTCACATGAAAGACGAGAATTCCCCGGCCAAGCCGGGGACCCTGTACGGGATCGGGGTCGGCCCCGGCGACCCGGAACTGATCACGGTGAAAGCCCTGCGGATCATCGCCGCCTGCGACCTGGTGGTCTTCCCCGAGCCGGAAGAGGCGGGAACGCGGCACCTGGCCTTTGAGATCGCCCGGAGGGCGATGCCGGAACTGGAAAAGCGGGAGTTTATGGGACTCTACCTCCCCATGACCCGGGACGCCGCGGTGATGCGGGTCAACCAGGAGAAGGCCGCGCAACGGATCATGGAGCAGCTCCGGGAGGGCAAGAACCTGGCCTTCCTCACCCTGGGGGACCCCTCGGTGTATTCCACCTCCGGTTATCTCCACCGGCTGGTGGAGGAGGGGGGCTTTTCCGTCAGGATAATCCCCGGGGTAACGTCCTTCTGCGCCGCCGCCGCCGCCCTGGGAGAGGACCTGGTCAGGGGGTCCGAGGCCCTTCACCTTATCCCCGCTTCCGGGGATACGGCGGAAGCTATGGGCCTCGCGGGAACCCGGGTGTTCATGAAGATGGGACGCTCCCTGGGGGAAATCCGGGCCCTGGTGGAGGAGCGGGGGCTGGGGAGCCGGACCCGGATCGTCGAGAACTGCGGGCTGGAGAACCAGCGGATCTGGAAGTCCCTGGAGGAGCTTCCCCCGGGAGAGGCGCCGGGGTACTTCACCCTGATCATCGTTAAAGACGGGGAACGCTCATGATATACTTTGTCGGAGCGGGCCCCGGGGCGCCGGACCTGATAACCCTCCGGGGAAGGGAACTCCTGGGCCGCGCGGATCAGATCATCTATGCCGGTTCCCTGGTGAACCCCGCCCTGCTCGCCTATGCCAAAGAGGGATGCGCGATCTACAACAGCGCATCCATGACCCTGGAGGAGGTCATGGAACGCTTCGCCGCCGCCGAGGACAAGGGCTGGATGACCGTGCGGCTCCACACCGGGGACCCCAGCCTCTATGGGGCCATCCGGGAACAGATGGAGCGGCTGGATGAACGGGGCTTTGACTACCAGGTGGTCCCCGGGGTCAGTTCCTTCTGCGGCGCCGCGGCGGCCCTGAAGGCGGAGTACACCCTGCCGGGCCTTTCCCAGACCCTGATCATCACCCGGGCCGCGGGGCGGACCGAGGTGCCCGAAAAGGAGGATCTCGCCCTCCTGGCCTCCCACGGTTCCTCCCTGGCGATCTTCCTCAGCGCCGCCCTCATGGGGGAACTGCGGGAAAAGCTCCTCGCCGGGGGATACGGCGCCGATACCCCCGCGGCGATCGTGTATAAGGCTACCTGGCCCGATGAACGGGTGATCCGGGGGACCGTCGGGGACCTCTGCCGGATGCGGGAGGAAAGCGGCATCACCAAGACCGCCCTGGTCCTGGTGGGGGCCTTCCTCGCGGGATCGGGGGCGCGGTCCCGGCTCTACGACGGCGCCTTTACCCACGAATTCCGGCAGGGGAGGGAGGCGCCGTGACCATCACCCTCTTTGCCTTCACCGATTCGGGCCGCCGGCTCCGGGAGCATCTCGCCTCCCTCCTTATCCCCCGGGGGCACCGCGTCCTTCCCGCCGCCCCCGGCTCCCTCGCCGAAGGGGCCGCCCGGGCCTTCCGGGAGGGGGACGCCCTGGTCTTCATCGGGGCCTGCGGCATCGCCCTCCGGGCGGTGGCCCCCCTGGTGGCGTCCAAGGACAGGGACCCCGCGGTGGTGGTGATCGACGAGACCGCCCGCTGGGTCATCTCCCTGCTCTCGGGGCACCTGGGGGGGGCCAACGATCTGACCCGGGAAATCGCCGTCCTGCTGGGCGGAGAGGCGGTCATCACCACCGCCACGGACCTGCGGGGCCTCTTTGCCGTGGATTGCTGGGCGAAACAGCACAACCTGGCCATCGATTCCCTGGAGAAGGCAAAGGAGGTTTCCGCCCGGATCCTGGCGGGGGAGGAGATCCCCCTGTACAGCGATTACCCCATCTCCGGCCCCGTCCCCCGGGGGATCAGGATGACGGCGGATCGTGAGGGGCCCTTCGGGATCGCCGTGTCCCTCTACCGGAAGAACGACGCCTGGCTGCGCCTGGTCCCCCGGTGTTTGTACCTGGGGATAGGCTGCCGGAAGGGGGCCGGCGAAGAGGCCCTCCTGGCCGCGGTGGAAGCCGCCCTGGACCGGCGGCGCCTGGATGCCGCCGGCATCGCCGGGGTGGGCACCGTGGACCTCAAGGCGGAGGAGCCGGCCCTGGTCCGGCTCTGTGAGAAGCGGGGCTGGCCGCTTCAGGCCTTTTCCCCGGCCCGGCTCATGGAGCTTACGGGCGAGACCGCCTTCGCCTCCTCGGAGTTTGTCAGGACCGTCACCGGCGCCGACAATGTCTGCGAACGGGCGGCCGTCCTCGCCTCCGGGGAGGGGCGGCTGTGCCTGGAGAAATTCGCCCGATCCGGGGTAACCGTGGCCGCCGCGGAGGGGGAGGCGATCCTCCGCTTTGACGGGGAGGCGCTCTGATGGAAGGCCTGAACGGACGGGCCCTGCTCGTCTTCCTGCCCCCGGCGGCCCTTTTCCTCAGCTTCTTCCTGGACCGCCTCCTGGGGGATCCCCCCGGGATGCCCCATCCGGTCCGGGCCATGGGCTTCCTCATCGACCGGGGGGAACGGGTCCTGCGGCGGCTCCTTCCCGGGAGGGAGGGCCTTGCGGGTACGGTCCTGGTGGTCCTCACGGCCGGCCTCAGTTTCGCCCTTCCCGCCGGCCTCCTCCTCCTGGCCTACCGCTTCTCCCCCTGGGCGGGCTTCGTCCTGGAACTCTGGCTCTGCTACCAGGCCCTCTCCGCCCGGTGCCTCCAGCAGGAAGCCATGAAGGTCTACGACCGGGTGATCCGGGGGGACCTCCCGGAGGCGAGGAAGGCGGTGTCGATGATCGTGGGCCGGGACCCGGAGCGGCTGGATATGGAAGGGGTCATCAAGGCCGCCGTGGAGACCGTCGCGGAGAACCTCTCCGACGGGGTGATCGCCCCCCTGGTCTTCATGGCCCTGGGGGGCCCTGCCCTGGGGATGTTCTACAAGGGGGTGAATACCATGGATTCCATGATAGGCTACACCAGCGAGCGCTACCTCCGCTTCGGCAGGACCGCGGCCAAACTGGACGACGCCGCCAACCGGCTGCCCGCCCGGCTTTCCGGCGTCCTGCTGATCGCCGCCGCGGCCCTCACGGGCCTGGATGCCGCCAATGCCCGGCGGATCTACCGCCGGGACCGGTACCGCCATGCCAGCCCCAACAGCGGCCACGGCGAGGCGGCCTGCGCCGGGGCCCTGGGGGTGGCCCTGGCGGGGGACGCCTATTACGGCGGGGAGCTTTGCCGCAAGCCCTCCATCGGGGATGCCCTGCGGCCGGTGCGGGCCGCGGATATTCCCGCCGCGGTGAGGCTCATGTACGTCTCCGCGGCCCTCTGCCTGCCCGCCGCCTGCCTCGTCAGGCTGGCGGTCCGCGGTATCCTTATGGGGATGTTCTGATGAAACCGGGCGATTTTTCCCACGGCGGGGACGTGTATACCCCCAAATACGAAGAGGGCCGGGACCTGCTGGATTTTTCCTCCAACATCAGCCCCCTGGGGCTCCCCCCGGGGGTCCTGCGGGGGATCGTCGACGCGGCGGCGGCTTTCGGCATATACCCGGACCCCCAATGCCGGGAACTGAGGGCCGCCCTGGAAAGGCGCCACGGCGTCGGGGCGGACCGGATCGTCTGCGGCAACGGCGCGGCGGACCTGATCTACCGGATCGTGGGCTTTTTCAAGCCGAAAAAGGCCCTGATCACCGCCCCGACCTTTTCGGAATACGAAAAGGCCCTGACGGAAGGGGGGGCGCTGGTGGAACGCTTCCCCCTGGACTACCCGGACTTTGCGATCTCCGAGCGTATCCTCCCGAGGATCAACGCCGGTACGGGGATCCTCTTCCTCTGCAACCCCAATAACCCTACGGGGAACCTCATCCCCCGGGATCTATGGGAAGGGATCCTCCGGCGCTGCGCCGGGACCGGGACGATCCTGGTGAGCGATGAGTGTTTCAACGACTTCCTGGACGATCCGCGGGCCCATTCGTCCGTCAGGTTCCTGGAAGGGGCGGCGCAGCTCATCATCCTGCGGGCCTTTACCAAGCTCTACGCCATGGCGGGCCTCCGGCTCGGCTACGCCCTTTTCGGATCCGCGGAACGTGCCCGGGGCGTAGCGGGGACCGGGCAGCCCTGGAGCGTGTCCACGGCGGCCCAGGTTGCGGGGCTGCGGGCCCTGGAGGAGGCCGCCTATGTGGAGGAGGTCCGCTCCCTGGTACGCCGGGAGCGGCCCCTGATGAAGGCCGCCCTCGCGTCCCTCGGGCTTGAGGTCCTGGGGGGGGAGGCCAATTACCTCTTCTTCCGCCTCCCCGGCGGGGCAGGGGCGGGGGCGGCCTTTTTCCGGGCCCTCCGGGACCGGGGCATCCTGATCCGAAGCTGCGCCAACTATCCGGGATTGGACGATTCCTTCTATAGGATAGCTATACGGCGGCCCCGGGAAAACCGGCGGCTCCTCGCGGCCATTGGAGAAATTGTGTAAACCGGGAAAATTGTGCAAACCGGGAAAATTGTGAAAGCCTCAGGAGGCGGGAATGGCAAAAACCATCATGATCCAGGGAACGGCGTCGAACGTGGGGAAGAGCCTCATCGTGGCGGGGCTTTGCCGGATCTTCAAACAGGACGGCCGGCGGGTGGCCCCCTTCAAATCTCAGAACATGGCCCTGAATTCCTTCATCACCCGATCGGGGCTGGAAATGGGCCGGGCCCAGGTGGTGCAGGCGGAGGCCGCGGGGATCGAGCCGGACGCGGACATGAACCCCATCCTCCTCAAGCCCTCAAGCGATACCACCTCCCAGGTGATCGTCCAGGGGGAGATCTTCGCCGAAGAGAACGCCGAGGCCTATTATAAGCATAAGCGGGCCCTGGAACCGAAGATTCGGGAATCCTTTGAACGGCTCAGCGCGGCCTACGATATTATCGTGTTGGAGGGGGCGGGGAGCCCCGTGGAGATAAACCTCCGGGAGCAGGACATCGTCAACATGTATATGGCCCGCCTGGCCCGCGCGCCGGTGATCCTCGCCGGGGACATAGACCGGGGCGGGGTCTTTGCATCCCTGGTGGGAACCATGACGCTCTTCACCGGCGAGGATCGCCGTCTTGTCCGGGGGGTGCTGATCAACAAATTCCGGGGGGACGAGGCGATCCTGGAGCCGGGGCTGCGGCAGTTGGAGGACCTCATCCACCGGCCGGTCCTGGGGGTGATCCCCTATATGCGGCTGGACATCGACGACGAGGACAGCCTCTCCGAGCGCTTCCATGCCCCCGCTTCCGGCGGGAGGGATCGGATGGCGCGGGATACAATCCTGGCGGACATCGCCGTGATCCGTTTCTCCCGGATCTCGAATTTTACGGACTTTAACGCCCTGAGCCGCCTCCCCGGCGTGCTGCTCCGCTATGTGGACAGCCCCGAGGCCCTGGGGTTCCCGGATATGGTGATCCTCCCGGGGACCAAGAACACCATGGCGGATCTGCGGCGGCTCCGCCGTAGCGGCCTGGAGGAGCGGATCCGGGGCCTGGCCGGCCGGGGAACGCCGGTATTCGGAATCTGCGGGGGCTACCAGATGCTGGGGCGCACCCTGGCGGACCCGGACCATGTGGAGGAAGGGGGGGAAATGGAGGGCCTGGGCCTCCTCCCGGTGGCCACGGTCTTTGAGAAGGAAAAGGTGAGGACCCGGGTCCGGGGCAGGTTCGGCGCCCTGGGGGGAGTGCTCCGGCCCCTGTCGGGGATGGAACTGGAGGGCTACGAGGTCCACATGGGCAGCAGCCTCCGCATCAGCCTCCGCAACAGCCGCCCCTCCGGGGCCGGGGCCGATTGCTCCCCCCTGGGGACCATCCGCAACATCAACGCCGCTGACGCCGCCGACGTTGCCGACGGCGCCTTCCGGGGAAACGTCTACGGCACCTACGTCCACGGGATCTTCGACGCCGACGGCATTGCATCCGCCCTGGTCAAGGCCCTCTGCGCGGCCAAGGGGCTGGATGCCCCCCAGGGAGCCCCCCCGGACGAAGCGGCCCCCCTGGGGCTCAAAGCCTATAAAGAAAAGCAGTATGATATATTGGCCGCAACGTTGCGGGACCATATTGATATGAACAGGATCTACCGGATCCTGGAGGAAGGAATATGAAGGGCGGTTTAATCCACGTGTATATCGGGGATGGAAAGGGCAAGACCACCGCGGCGGTGGGCCTCTCCGTCCGGGCGGCGGGGAGGGATATGAAGGTCCTCTTTGTCCAGTTTCTCAAAACCAGCGAGACCGGCGAATTGCGGTCCCTGGAAAAAATCGGCGTTCAGGTGCTCCGATCGGAACTGGTCCTGGGCTTTACCCACCAGATGAACGAAAAAGCCCGGATTTCCTGCCGGGAGGAACAGCGGAAACTCCTGGACCGGATCAACGAAATCCTGAAAACGGAAAGGATCGATCTCCTGGTCTTGGACGAGGTGATCGACGGGGTGAACGCGGGGATGCTCGACGAGGGGGCCCTGCGATCCCTGGTGGAGGGCAAGGGCGAGGACCTGGAACTGGTCATGACCGGCCGGCAGCCCCCGGAATGGATCATCGCCGCGGCGGATTATGTCTCGGACATCAAGAAGGTGAAACACCCCTATGACCGGGGGATAAAGGCCAGAACAGGAATTGAGCGATGAGTAATACGGCGGCCTATACCGGCCCTGAGGAAATTGAACGGCGGAGCTTTGAGATCATCCGGGAGGAGCTTGAGAAGCGGCGGGCCTCCGATCCCCGCCGGAAGCGGAGTCCCGCGGAGGAGGCGGTCCTGACGCGGGTGATCCATGCCACCGCGGATTTTGACTACGATGAGCGGCTCCTCTTTACCCATGACGCCGCCGAAGCCGGGACGGGGATCCTGCGGGCCGGGACCCGCATCGTGACGGACACCCAGATGGCCCTGGCGGGGATCAACAAGGCCGCCCTGGCCCGGTACGGGGGGGAGGCCCGGTGCTTTATGGCCGACGCCGATGTGGCGGAAACGGCGCGCGCGCGGGGGATCACCCGGGCCTCCGCGGCGGTGGATAAGGCCGCCGCCCTTGACGGCAGCCTGGTATTCGCCGTGGGCAATGCCCCCACCGCCCTGATCCGGCTCCACGAGCTGATCCGGGCCGGGACCGTCACGGCGCAACTGGTCATCGCGGTCCCCGTGGGCTTTGTCAACGTGGAAGAATCCAAGGAGCTTTTCACGGATCTCCCCATCCCCTGCATCATCGCCCGGGGCAGGAAGGGGGGCAGCACGGTGGCGGCGGCAATCGTCAACGCCCTTTTGTATATGAAGGAGGA
>JAITRV010000098.1 GCA_031288215.1 Spirochaetaceae bacterium
CCAAATATCCCCGGACCCTTATCAGGTACTTGACCGAAGTCCGGAAATACCAGGTGGTGGAGGTAGAACAGGGTATTTACGAGGTTCGGGGGGACTATCTGCCAATACAGCTCATCGAAACGAAGAAACTGAGCAGGGAGAATAACCAGTGGCTGAAAGATCTGGCCCGGGACTTGGAAAGGGAGGAGATGAGGAGTATGATACAAGAGGGGGAGTGGAAAGGGAAAGAGACACCCCTGGATGCCTATCTTGATGCGCTGATTCGAGCTAATTCGAAGGTTTTTGAGGAGGTTTTCAAGATGCCAAAGAAATACCCAACCATGGAAGAGATCCTGGAGGACCTTGGTATAGCGGCCAAGGTCAGGGATGAAGGAAGAGAGGAAGGCAAAGAACAAAGAGCGCTGGAGATAGCCCAGCGGCTGCTGAAAAAAGGCTGGAGCATTGAAGATGTGGCGGAAACTACGGCCCTGGACACCGAAAAAATTCGAGCGGTGGGGGCGCCGCCCCGAAAGGCGGTCCGCAAAAAGCGCCAATCGCCGGCATAGGCCTGGAGAGGGAACAAGCGGCCGAGAGGGACCGGGCAGTTCCGGCTGATTCCGAAGACCTGAGATTGATTTTTTGCCATTTTTGGGATAGAATAGTCTCATCGGCGGGGTGAAAATCCGCCCAGGAGCAGGGTATGTTGAATGGCATGAGGAATATCGGCATCATGGCCCATATTGATGCGGGGAAGACCACCACCACGGAGCGGATCCTCTACTATACCGGGAAAAGCCACCGGATAGGCGAAGTGGACGACGGCGAAGCTATCATGGATTGGATGGAACAGGAACAGGAGCGGGGAATCACGATTCAGAGCGCGGCCACCACGACCTATTGGCGGCGGCATGAGGCCCTCTTCCAGATCAATATCATTGATACCCCGGGACATGTGGATTTTACCGCCGAGGTGGAGCGGGCCCTGCGGGTCCTGGACGGGGCGGTAGCGATTTTCGATGCGGTCCGGGGGGTGGAGCCCCAGACGGAAACGGTCTGGCATCAGGCGGAACACTACCATGTGCCCTGCATCGGCTATGTGAACAAGATGGACCGGGTGGGGGCTGATTTTTTCTTTGTCCTGGAGGATGTACAGGCCAAGCTGGGAATCCGGACCCTGGCCATCCAACTGCCCATCGGCAGGGAAGGGAGTTTTGAGGGGGTTATCGACCTTATCGAGATGCGGGAAATCCGCTGGGACGCCGCTTCGGAGGGGGAAACGATGACGGCCTCCCCCATCGCGGCGGACCGGGAAGCCCTGGCGGCGGAGTGGCGGGAAAAGCTCATCGACGGCCTGTCGGTCTTTTCCGACACCCTCACGGAGCTTTACCTGGGCGGGGGGGAGATCCCGCCGGAACTGCTGCGGCAGGAACTCCGCCGGGCGGTGCTGGACCGGGCGGCGCTCCCCATGATGGCGGGGGCCTCCCGGCGGAATATGGGGGTCCAGCCCCTGATCGACGCGGTGGTGGATTTTCTCCCCGCCCCGGACGAGGTGAAGCCGGCTCTGGGCTACCAGGTCAAGAAGGAGGAGGAGATTTCCATACCCTGCGATCCCAAGGGCCTTCCCCTGGGGCTGGTCTTTAAGATCCAGAATGACCGGGAGGCGGGAAGCCTCTGCTATGTGCGGATGTACTCCGGGGTGATAAAGCCGGGCTCGATGGTGTTCAACGTGGGCAAACGCAAGCGGGAGCGGGCCAACCGGATTTTGCGGATGCACTCCAACAAATCAGAGCCCATGGAGGCCCTGAGCGCCGGGGACATCGGGGTGATTATCGGGATGAAGCTGGCCCAGACCGGGGACACCGTCGGCAGTGAGGGCTGGCCGGTCATACTGGACAAGATGCAGTTCCCTGAGCCGGTGATTTCGGTCTCCATTGAACCCCGGACCCTGTCGGAACAGGAAAAGCTCAAGGACATTCTGGACATCCTCGCCAAGGAGGACCCCACCTTTACCACCAAGGAGAACAGGGAGACCGGGCAGCTCATCATCTCCGGCATGGGGGAGCTTCACCTGGATGTGCTGGTAACGAAGATCCTCAAGGAATACCACGTGGGGGCCAAGGTGGGGAACCCCCAGGTAACCTACCGGGAATCGGTGACCCGCGCCGTGGAACGGACCGAAAGTTTCTCCAAGATCATCGCCGGCAAGGAAAACGCCGCGGCCCTGACCCTCAGGGTGGAAGGCCTGCCCCGGGGGACGGGGAACCGTTATACCTGCGCGGTCAAGCGGGGAGGGCTCCCCCCGGAAATCCTCTCCGCGGTGGAACGGGGGATCAACGGGGCCTTTTCTTCCGGCATCGTCCTGGGCTATCCCTGCATTGACGTGGGGGTAACCCTGACGGATATCCGGTATTCGGAGCTGACCGGCACGGAATTTGCCTTTGAAGCCTGCGCCAGCCTGGGCTTTGACGAGGCCTGCCGGATCGCGGAACCGATCCTGCTGGAGCCGATTATGGCGGTGGACCTGATCTCCCCCAAGGAATTCGTGGGGGATGTGATAAGCCTGATAACCCAGCGGGGGGGGCAGGTGGTGAGCATGAATTCCAAGGCCCAGGTGGACGAGGTCCGGGT
>JAITRV010000004.1 GCA_031288215.1 Spirochaetaceae bacterium
CCGGGGCTACGGTTTCCCTGCAGGAGCTGGCGGAACTGGTCTACGGCGAATTTACGGCGCAGTCGGCCTGGGCCGCCTATGCCCTCCTGAAGGAGGGGCGGTACTTCACCGGCGACGCCGCGGCCCTGACCGGCCGGGACGCCGCGGCGGTGGAGGCGGACGAAGGGCGGCGGAAACTGAAACAGCAGGATCGGGCCGGCAGGGATGCCTTTCTGGACAGGCTGCGATCCGGCGCCCTGGACCTGCCGGGGGACAGCCGCTTTTTGCAGGACGTGGAAGCCCTGGCCTGCGGCCGCACCGACAGGAGCCGCACCATGCGGGACCTGGGGCGGCAGGAAACTCCCGTGGAAGCGCACCGGCTCCTCCTCTCAGCCGGGGTCTGGACCCCCTGGGTGAACCCCCACCCGCCGCGTTTCGGCCTGAGCCTGGCCCCGCCGCGGTTCCCCCTGGAGCCGCCCCCGGCTGACGAAAGCCGCCTTGACCTGACCCGCCTTGCCGCCTATGCCATAGACAGCCCCTGGAGCCACGACCCGGACGACGCGGTTTCCCTGGAGGGGAACACCCTCTACGTCCACGTCGCGGACCCCGCCGCGGTCCTTTTCCCGGACAGCCCCGCGGACCTGGAGGCCCGGGGCCGGGGGACCACCCTGTATATCCCCGAGGGGAGCTACCGGATGATCGCCGAAGGAGCCCTTCCCCTCTACGCCCTGGGGCTGTCGCCGGTTTCCCCGGCCCTGACCTTCAAGATGACCCTCAACGAGGACTGTTCCATTGCCGATACCGACATCTTCCCCTCCCTGGTCAAGGTGACCCGGCTGAGTTACGGGGAAGCCGACGCCCTGGCCCGGGAGGCCGGGCAGGAAAACGGGGCCGCCTCCCTGCTCGCACGCCTCTGCGCCCTGGCGGACCGGAACCGGAAACGGCGGCTTGACGGGGGCGGGGTGCTCATCGATTTTCCCGAGGTGCACATCACCGTGACCGATGAGGCGGTGGAGGTGGAGGCCCTGGAAGCGTACCGGTCCGGCGATATGGTCCGGGAGTGTATGCTGCTTGCCGGGGAGGGGGCCGCCCGCTGGGCCCTGCAGCGGCGGCTTCCCTTCCCCTATGTGAGCCAGGAGCCGGGGGACTTTCCCAACTCGCCCCTGCCGGGCATGGCCGGGGCCTACCAACTGCGGCGCTGTATGCGGCCCCGGACCCTGTCGGTGAAACCCGGCCCCCATGCCGGCCTGGGCCTGGAGGTTTATACCCAGGTGACGAGCCCCCTCCGGCGCTACACGGACCTCCTGGCCCACCAGCAGATCCGGGCCTTCCTGGGCCGGGGCCAGCCCGCTCCTCCCCTGGGGGAAGATGACCTGTTCCTCCGCCTCTCCGCCGCGGAAGCCGCCGCCCAGGCCAACACCCACGCGGAACGGGCCTCCCGCGCGTTCTGGACCACGGTATACCTTTCCGACAAGAAGGGCGCCGTGTGGGAGGGAATAACCCTGGAAAAACGGGGAAGCCGGGCGCTCTTCCTGATTCCCGCCCTGGGCATGGAAACCCAGGCTCCGGTCAAAGAGGAGGTGGAACTCAACGGGCCGGCGCTCCTCACCCTCAAATCGGTCAGAATCCCCGAGGGGGAAGCGAATTTTACTCTATCCTCAATAAAAAGCGAGGAAAGAACTTGACTGAACGGCTCGTTTTATTATAATAATAAGGTAGTACAAATGGAATTTGTCCGGTTAGTCCCTTGACGTAAGTCGATTTGTGTATAAGACTGTTTCTATATGGTGGATTATCTGTATGAGTGATTATCTGGATCCTAATAATGAAGAACTTCTCAAGGACTTTTTCAGCGAAGCCCAAATGCAGGTTGATACGCTGGAACAAAATATTCTGGTTCTTGAAAATGAAGGCGGAAACCGGGACGCGGTGGACGAGATTTTCCGGGCGGCCCATACCCTGAAAGGGGGGGCGGCCACCGTGGAAATGATGGAATTGTCCCATTTTACCCACCTGGTGGAAGATGTCCTTGATGCCATTCGCTCCGATGCGGTGGCGGTGAATGAGGATGCGGTGGACACCCTGCTTGCCGCCATTGATATCATTAAGGCGATGATCACCGCGCGGATGGATGGTTCCGTGTATCAGGAAGACACCTCCGAAATCGAGGGCCGCCTGTCGACCCTGCTCCCGGAGGGTTCGGGCCGGAAGCAGGCCGCCAAAACCGCCAAGCCCGCGGCTCCCCGGCAGGCGCCGCCCCCACCCCCGTCCGCCCCGGCTCCTGCCGCCAAAGCCGCCGGGGGCGCCGCGATCTCGGACGACGAGATTCAGGAACTCAAGGACTCTATCGAAGACGGCCGGCCTATTTACCGGGTCATCGTGAGCTTTGACGAGAGCAGCCTGATGAACACCGTGGGGGGCATCCAGGTATACGCCGCCCTCAAAGGGGAAGGGACCATCCTCAAGACCATTCCCGACTTTGAGGCCCTCTACGAGGATGTGTTCTATCCCCAGGTGGAATATTTTGTCGCCAGTTCCAGGGCCCCGGAGGAACTCCGGCGTTATGTGGTTATCCCCGACGTGAGCCTTTCCGCGGAAGTAGCGGATATCAATACCCTGATGAGCCGCAAGAAGGCCCCCCCGCCGGCAGCCCCGGCCGCTCCCGCGGCTCCGGCCGCCAAAGCGGCGGCAGCCCCGGCGCCTGCCGCCGCGGTTACGGCGGCCGCCGCTGCGGAGACGGCAGTCGCCAAGGCCATCGCCGAAGCCCAGGGCGCGGACGCCAAAAAGGCCGGGAAGGAGGCCGGGTCCATACTCCGGGTGGATTCCAAACGGATCGACGATCTCCTCAACCTGGTATCGGAGACGGTGATCACCAAGGCCACCTTTAACCAGATCAGCAACCAGTTCAACGATCTGTTGAACGAACTCCATAGCCTGGAATCGGCCTACCGGGAACGGATCAAGGCCCTCTTTGACAGCCTTCCGAATTATCTGGAAAGCATCCAGGCGGGACGTTCCATCAAGGAGATCCGCAAGGAAATCGGCGACGAATACGGGGGCATCTTCTCCATGTTCGACGCCTTCGAGGCCCAGTTGAAAAACGACGTGGGCAAGTTCCGCTCCACCTCCCAAAACCTGGGGCGGATCACCGGGGAACTCCAGGAAGGGGTCATGCGGATCCGCATGGTGCCCATCAGCCAGATCTTCAGCCGCTTCCCCCGGCTGGTCCGGGACCTCTCCAAGAGCCTCAACAAGAAGATCAACCTGGTCATCGAAGGGGAAGAGACCGAATTGGACAAATCGGTCATTGAGGACCTGCTGGACCCCATCATGCACTCGGTTCGGAACTCGGTGGACCACGGCATTGAACCGGTGGAAGAACGCCGGGCCGCGGGTAAGCCCGATGAGGGGATGGTCCTCCTCAAGGCCAACAACGAAGGCAACATGATCATCATCGAGATCGCCGATGACGGGAAGGGGATCGATGTGGATGCGGTCAAGAGCAAGGCCGTGGAGCGGGGCCTCATCAGCCCCAACAAGCTGCTCACCGATGTGGAGGCCTTCAACCTGATCTTTGAACCGGGCTTCTCCACCGCCAAGACCATTACCTCCATATCCGGCCGGGGGGTGGGGCTCGACGTGGTCCGCCGGCAGATTGAAAAGCTCAACGGTTCCGTGACGGTCACTTCCGAACGGGGGAAGGGCACCAAATTCATCATCAAGCTGCCCCTCACCCTGGCGATTATCCAGGGCCTGCTGGTCCGGGTGGGGACGGAAATCTACTCCATCCCCATTACCTCGGTGATCGAAAGCCTCCGGCTCAAGCCTGAGGATATCAGGATGATCGATAACTACGAGGTCTTCAATATCCGGAACGACGTCCTCTCCCTGCTCCGGCTGAACCGGCTCTTCGGCATCAAGACCGAGGAGCACCAGGAGTACAATTTTGTGGTTATCGTGGGAACCGCGGAAAAGAAGATGGGCTTTATGGTGGACAGCCTCATCGGTGAAGAGGATGTGGTGATTAAGCCCCTGCGGGATCAGTATACCAATTCTCCGGGTATTGCCGGGGCGTCGATACTGGGGGACGGGTCCGTTTCCCTTATTATTGATGTGAGTCAGCTTCTGGAATTAGGACTCAGGAAGGAAATGGAACAACGCCGCATCCGCGAAGCGTCGATTTGATAGGTGGTACCCATGGCGATGATAAAAGATTTGGCAACGGTGAACGCCGAGTTGCAGGAACAGAAAGAACGGGCTGAGGCGGTCGATTTCAAAATGGTCACTTTTTCCCTGGCAGGCAAGGACTACGGGGTGGACATTATGAACGTGAAGGAAATCGCTAAGGCGGATAAGTTTACCTACGTCCCCAATGCGGCCTCTTTTGTCCGGGGGGTGTATAACCTCCGGGGGGATATTATCCCCATCATAGACCTCAGAACCTTCTTTCATCTCAATTTCGAGAAAAAGGCTGACGGCCAGGAGAACATGCTGATCCTCAGGATAGAGGACCGGGTCTACGGGACCATTGTGGACAAGATCGACAAGGTGGTAGGGATCAACTCCGAGACCATTCAGCCGCCCCATCCGATTTTTGGGGATATCAATATCAAATTCATCAACGGGGTGGTGGAAAAGCAGGGGGACCTGTACATTATCCTGGATGTGATCCGTATTTTCACCCAGACCGATGAGGAGAAGCAGAAGCCCCGGGGGACGGTGATCCAGGACCCCAATGCGGCGGTGGATCCCTTTTATGTCCCGCCGCCGCCCGCCGGAGCGGCGGAAAGCGCCCGGCAGTTGGATGTCGAGGCATCCCTGGGCTTTATCCGGGAGGGCCTCTTTGCCCTCAAGCATTTTGCCGCCGGCCCCGTCAACGAAGACTGGATCCGCGGCCGCTTTGATGAATGGGCCGCCGCCCGGGACGAATCGGAGCTCCAGCTTCGGGATATCGCCGATGCCGAGGCCTTCCTCACCCCCTTCTACTCGCCCCATTCGGGCGCCTTCTGGAGTGATGAATATGCCGGCTTGATAAAGTCCGTGCTGCCGGATTTAAGCTCAAATAATATACAAGTTTGGAATATCGGCTGCGGGAAGGGCTATGAAACTTTTTCATTTGCCTGTATACTCAAATCGAGATATCCTGACGGCAGGATAAAAATATGGGCCAACGATAACGACATTATGTCCATATCCCAGGCCCCTAATATGGTCTTTGACTTGGAGGATGTCCCTGAATATTACCGGACCTTTATGGTCCGGGGCCGGAGCGGGTATAGCTTCAATCAGGCGATCAAGGATTCGGTGCTTTTTGAATACCATGACGTGCTGAACGAGAATCCCCTTCCGGAGTTGGATATTATCCTTACCAGGGACCTCTTGTCTTTCTTGACCCTGCCGGATCAGGAAAGGCTTATCAACGGTTTTGTGGAAAAATTGAAGAACCGGCACGTGGTTATCCTGGGTAAGAATGAACGGCTGCCCGGGGGAGAATGGAAGGCCGTGGGCAAGGATCCGGTTTCCGCATTTATGCGTTAATAGGTTTTGTGAGTTTTGTGAAAGGAGCATTGTATGAGAGTTGAGTATATCAACCCCTTCGTAGAGTCAGCTTTTAATGTGCTTAAAGAGGTGCTGAATTCCGAGGTTAAGCGGGGGGATCTGTACCTCAAGTCAACGAGCATGTCGATCATGGGGGTTGCCGCCCTCGTGGGTCTGGCCGGAGATGTTGAAGGCCGGGTGCTTTTTGACATGACCAAGGAGACAGCCCTGGCGGTGGCCGGAGCCATGAACCAGGAACAGTTTACCATCCTGGACGAACTGGCCAAGGCGACCATTCAGGAACTGGCCAACATGATAACCGCCCAGGCGGTTACCAAACTCCACGACCTCGGGTTTAAGTTTGACCTGACCCCCCCCGCGCTCTTTACGGGGGATAACATGGAGGTCTCGAATAACCTGAAGGTGGAAGCCCTCATCGTCCCCATGGAACTGGGATCCATCGGCAAGATCGAGGTGAATGTCGCCATCCGGGAACGGATGTAAGCGGGGGGAAGCTCAGGGAGGGAGCTTTTTTCCGAACATAGAACGCGGAGCACGTGTGCTCAGTTGGATTGCGGCCTTCCACGGCTCAAGCCGGGGGCTTCATTCCGATTTAAGAGAGAAAGCGGGGCGGTTGGCTCAGTTGGTGAGAGCACTAGCTTGACATGCTAGGGGTCACAGGTTCAAGTCCTGTACCGCCCAGAGTTTTGTAATTCATGGTGACATATGGTTTTCATAATGAAAAGCCCGGTTATTATTTTGTGGCTTCGATAAGAATATCAGGATTGTTGACCGCATATTTCAAAACATCGGCCATAATGCCGGTATAGCCGTTGCCCATTGTTTTATAGCTTTCCAGAACATCCGGGGCGATACGGATTGTTACGGACTGTTTCTTTTTGCGGCGATTGCGCTCCGCCGCCAGGTGAGCGAATTCTTTTAAGGCTTCCGCCGATGAGGGCGGACAATCGGGATCGTAGACCGGCGGCGCTTTCCGCGCTTCCCTGACCGCTTTTTTTACCCGCTTGATGACTTCTTGAGGTGGCTTTTGTCCAACCCTTACCGTCGATGTGATAGTACCCATTGTAACTTCTCCTCTCATGCTTTTCGGCT
>JAITRV010000006.1 GCA_031288215.1 Spirochaetaceae bacterium
AGCCGGAATCCACCACCCGCAGTCCGTTTTTTTTCAGCTCATTGGAAGTCAGGCGTTCCGCCCCGGCGGCGCAGAGGGCAATAGCGGTCCACATACCTTACGGTATCAGGATTTTGCCCTCGTGGCAATGAGGCCCCGGGCCTTTTTTGCGGAAAGGCCCGGCATAAAGCCGTGCGGCCGCCGGCCCTCACCGGGTTTTGAAACCCGGCTCAATCGTATTAGAATTTATACCCAATTCCCAGTTTGAAAACAGGCCCGCTTTCGAAAATGGAAAGATCGTACCCGGCTGCTTCTGCTAAGTTAATCAGGTCTTTTTCTTGTTCCGTATTGAACAGGATCGCATAATTCAATTCCCCGCGGACATATATGTTTTTGTTCACCGAAAAATCCGCGCCCAGTCCCAAATTTAAAGAAAGACGATCCATCTCATTAGATGAGGCAAGATCGTCCCGCTTTCCTGTCGCCGACTGTCCGTTAACTTCCTGTTCGGCCTTCGTAAAGATAGCATAATCGAACCCGGCTAAAGGAAAGATCGTCACCTTCTCGTTTACTTTAAAGGGATATTTCACCTTGAGGCCTAAATTAAAAAAAGTGTCGGTTTCTTTTAGTGTTGTCCCGTATCCGCTGTAGGATTGTACAAAAAATTTGAATCCCGCATTGGCCTCAATATACCGGGCATCAATAAAGGCGGAAATTCCCCACCGGGTCATGTCTATGTCCTCGAGCATAGTTACGATCGATTTATCAGGCTCGGGAAGATTTGTGTTGACCTTTGTAAAAATAAACCCCAGATCCCCGGCAACGCCCACCGAAACATCAGCTGCCTGCACCTGAAACGCCAACGCCATGAAGCAGACAAAACATAAAACCAATTTCTTCATCATTTTACCCTCCTGTTTAAGTTTTTATCATCAAAAGATGATAATAAAGATTATAATATAATACAAGAATATTTCTCTTTGTCAAGATTTTTTGTGAATGCTGTAGTTAATCAGTGACAAATGTAATTTATTTGTGATTAATCAGTGATATGTTCACCCGCCGGCCCTGATCCAGGTGAGTTCGTGCTTGTTGTGGTAGAGATGGACCAGGCGGCCGGCGGGCAGGGCGGCGAAACGGCGGATGACCGCGTCGTCCGCGCAGCCCTGGAACTTGACGGTGCAGACGAAGTTTTCGCAGAGCCCCGAAGCGAGCCATTTTTCTATCCATTCCAGGAGCCGGGGGGGATAGCAGACCACGTCGGAGAAGACCCAGTCCTGGGGGCCGAGGTCTTCGCACGGGAGGGTAAAGGCGTCGTGCCGGAGGTAACGGACGGCCTCCAGGGCGAGGATGCGGCGGTCCGGGGGGGCCCGGTCCACCGCGGTCACCTGCGCCCCCAGCCGGGCCAGCACCCAGGTCCAGCCGCCGGGGCTGGCTCCCGCGTCCAGGCAGCGATCCCCCGGGGCAGGCCATTTCCGGCAGCGGACCAGGGCCTCCTGGAGCTTGAGGTAGGCCCGGCTGGGCGGGCCCCGGCGGTCCTCCTCGAAGCGGATCACCCCTCCGGGGAAGGGGCTCTCGCAGCGGGCCGATCCGACGAGGGTGTGGGCGTCCAGGAGGGTCCAGGCTCCCAGGGGGGAATCCGGGAGCAGCCAGGGGAAAGGCCGGGGCTTCGATTGCAGGGGGGGCAGTTTTTCCTGGATCAGGGCCCCCCGGCGGAACTGGGTAAAGAGGACCGGCGCCCAATTCCGCTGGATGTCCCGCAGGGCCCGGGCCGCCTCATTGATGGAGCCGAATTCCAGCCGGAAAGGTTCAAGCCAGGCGTCCTGACACCAGAAAACCTCCGCGGGGGGATTGCTCGAAACAACGAACCGCTGGTTTACGAGGTCTCCGGCGGATAGGGCCGGCGGCTGAGCGGAGTCCGATGGAAGGAGGCCCGCCGCCGCCCGCACGGAAACCCCCTCCGGGGGCGGGAGTTCAGCCCTGAGATGGTCTTCCAGGCCCGGTATGGCCAGATATATCCGGCCTTCCAGGGGGGTGAGTCTCATCGGGCATCCTTGAAGGGTCAGAATCCGGAAAGCGCCCTATTGGGGTTGACGCCAGGAAAGATAGTCCACATAGCGCTGAAACTGGCGGCCGCCGGGGGATTTGACGATAACAAACCCCGCCTCAAAGGAATATCCCGCGGCGTGTGTCCAGACAGGTTCCACCAGCAGTTCAAAATGCCCGATCTTCGAGGATTTCTCGGGCAAAACCTCCAGCTTATATTGATTGTGGAGGATCAAATCCAGCATTACCGTACTCTCTATCCCACAGCCGGTGATACTGATGTCCTTTAAGAGGATTTCCCCCCCCGCGATTTGGGGAATCCGGACTTTGGCTTGGGAAACATACCGGGGATGCTTTCTTTTCTCCGACATACCGTTTTTCAACATGGTTCTTTTATATAATGCCCCATCCCGTCAATTTCGTCAATACGGCCCCCGCCTCCGGACAGGAAAAACGCATAAAAATTCGTATTTTTTTACAGGATAACGAATGAGGCAAAACGGTAAAACGGGAGCGCCGGTTGCTCATTCCTTATACCGTATAGCATGAGCACATTCTATACGTTTATCCCGCCCCCGGGGGGGCCCTGAAGCATCGAACCTTAAAGGAAGGGCCGATGCCCCTGATTTGTTGGATATAATTATTGAGTATCCTTTAAATGTATGTTATATTTTGAGTACAGCCGCCTTTTGCCGGCGGCGAATCCGGCAAGCCTGTTTCGGCGGCGGCTGGGTTTTTTTATAAAACCGTTTGATGAACGGTTGAGGGTTTCCTTTAATACATGACTATTATAGTCAATAATAGGGAATTCCGCTCAAGCTCAATCGGCAGATCGAAGTTTGAAATAACGGAGAGATACGATACATGAAAGGAATCATTCTTGCGGGCGGGGCCGGGAGCCGGCTCTACCCCATCACCAAGGCGGTGTCCAAGCAGCTCCTCCCCCTCTACGATAAGCCCATGATCTACTATCCCCTGTCGGTCCTGATGCTGGCGGGAATTCGGGAGGTGCTGATCATCTCCACCCCCCGGGATCTCCCCCTTTTCAGGGAACTCTTCGGCTCCGGGGATTGGCTGGGGATGGCTTTTGACTATGCGGTCCAGGAGCGACCCCGGGGCCTGGCGGACGCTTTTATCCTGGGGGCGCCCTTTATCGGGAAGGAGCACTGCGCCCTGATCCTGGGGGACAACGTCTTTTACGGCCGGGGCTTCAGCGGGACCTTGAGAAACGCGATCCGGCAGGTGGAAAGCCAGGGGGGAGGGAGGATCTTCGCGTACTACGTGAAGGACCCTTCCGCCTACGGGGTGGTGGAATTTGACGATCGGGGGACGGCCCTTTCGATAGAAGAAAAGCCGGCCCGCCCGAAATCCCACTATGCGGTGCCGGGGCTGTACTTTTACGATAACCGGGTGGTGGAAATCGCCGCCGCCGTACAACCCTCCGCCCGGGGGGAACTCGAGATAAGCGCGGTGAACAGCGCCTATCTCGAAGCGGGCCGCCTTTCCGTCGAGGTTCTGGGCCGGGGTATGGCGTGGCTTGATACGGGGACCTATGACGGCCTCCTGGAGGCGTCCAACTTTATCGCCACCATCCAGAAACGCCAGGGAATGTACGTTTCCTGCATCGAAGAGATCGCCTGCTCCAACGGCTGGATCTCCCGGGACCAACTGGCGGCCCTGGCGGCGGCCTATAAAACCGAATACGGCGGCTACTTACGCTACCTTGCCGAGGAGGGATAATGCCCTTTACCTTTACCCCCGGCCCCCTGGAGGGGCTCTACGAGATACAGAGCATGTTGTTCGAGGATCACCGGGGCTCTTTCCTTGAATCCTATTCGGAGCGGGATTTTAAGCAGGCGGGGCTTTCCATGAGCTTCGTGCAGGACAACCAGTCCCGGTCCGAGAGGGGAGTACTCCGGGGCCTCCATTTTCAGAAAACCCATCCCCAGGGGAAGCTGATCCGGGTCATTGAGGGGGAGGTTTTTGATGTGGCCGTGGACATCCGGCCCGGTTCGGCGAGCCGCGGGAAATGGCACGCCGTGGTTTTAGACGGGCGGCGGCAGAACCAGTTCTGGATTCCCCCGGGTTTTGCCCACGGTTTTCTGGTTTTGAGCGAACAGGCGGTTTTTGCCTATAAATGCACCGATTTTTATTATCCCGAGGACGAAGGGGGGATCATCTGGAACGATCCCGCCGTCGGCATTGCCTGGCCGGATCTGGGGATGCCCTACATCCTTTCGGAAAAGGACCGGAAGTGGCCGGCCTTTTCCCCCGGAGGGCCGGTCCGGTGATTTGGCTTATCGGCAGCCGGGGGATGCTGGGGACGGAACTTGCCCGCCTCTTTGAAAAAGCGGGCCTTTCCTATACCGGCACGGACCGGGAGGTGGATATAACCCGGGCGGATTCCCTGGAGGACTTTGCGCGGCGGCGGGGGCCCTTCCGCTGGATCGTGAACTGCGCCGCCTATACCGCCGTGGACCGGGCCGAAGAGGAGCCGGAACAATGCCGCCGGATCAACGCCGACGGGCCCGGCCATATTGCCGCCCTGGCGGGGAAGTCCGGCAGCGTCCTCGTCCATATTTCCACCGATTATGTGTTTAACGGCCGGGGGATGTATACGGGGAATCCCCCGGCACGGCGGCCTTACCGGGAGGAGGATCCCCCGGACCCCATCGGCGTCTACGGGCGCACCAAGTGGGAGGGGGAACGGAAGGTTCAGGAATACGCCGAACAATGCTATATCATCAGGACCGCCTGGCTCTACGGCCGCTACGGAAAGAATTTTGTTACCACCATGCTGGGTCTGATGGGAGAACGGGACCGGCTTTCGGTGGTGGGGGATCAACGGGGGAGCCCCACCTGGGCCCGGGATTTGGCGGAGGCCGTCACGGCCTTCATTATCCGGGGGGAGCAGGGCAGGGCCGCCCCTTTCGGCATTTACCACTATTCCAACCAGGGGGATATTTCCTGGTTTGACTTTGCCCAAAGGATCTATGAGCGGGGCCGGGAACGGGGGATCCTCACCGGGGACTGCCGGCTTTATCCCTGTACCAGCGAGGAATACCCCTCCCGGGTGAAACGGCCCGCCTATTCGGTCCTGGACAAGACCAGGATCAAGGCGGCCCTGGGGATTCCCGTTCCCGAATGGGATCGGAGCCTGGAGGCATTTTTGGAAACTATCAAGGAGGAATGATGCGCCGCTTACAAAACATCCTCGTTACCGGGGGCGCCGGGTTTATCGGCACGAACTTTATCCGTTTCATCCTCGAGAAAACCGCCGGATTTTCCGGCCGCATCGTCAACCTGGATATCCTGACTTATGCGGGGAACCGGGAGAGCCTTGAGGACCTGGAAGGCCGCTACGGCGGGGAGCGGTACTTTTTTGAATACGCTGATATAGGCGACCGGGCCGCGGTGGAAGCGATCTTTGAGCGGCACCGGATCGATACGGTGGTCCATTTTGCTGCGGAAAGCCATGTAGACCGGTCCATCCTGGGCCCCGAGGCCTTCATAAGAACCAACGTGACGGGGACCTTTGCTTTGCTGGATACGGCGAGGAATTATTGGCGGGAAGCCGGCGGGGCATTGCGGCAGGACGTGCTGTTCCACCATATCAGCACCGACGAGGTCTACGGCTCCCTGGGAGAGACCGGGGCCTTTACGGAGGAGTCTGCCTATGACCCCCGTTCCCCCTATTCGGCCAGCAAGGCCGCCGCCGACCACCTGGTCATGGCCTATCACCATACCTACGGCCTGCCGGTGACCATCTCCAACTGTTCGAATAACTACGGGCCCTATCAGTTCCCGGAAAAGTTCATCCCCCTGTCCATCCTCAATATGCTGGAGGGAAAGCCCCTCCCGGTCTACGGGGACGGCCGGAACATCCGGGACTGGCTCTACGTGGAGGATCATGCCCGGGCGGTTTGGCTCATCCTTCAAAAGGGGCGGATCGGGGAGAAGTACAACATCGGCGGGGAAAACGAATGGGAGAATATCAAGCTGCTCCGGGTCCTGATCGATATGGTTGCCCGGAAGGCGTCGCTGGATCCGGAAAAGCTCCGGGGGGCTATCACCTATGTTTCCGACCGGCCCGGCCATGACCGGCGTTACGCCATTGACTGCGCCAAGATCAAGGGGGAACTGGGATGGAAGCGGGAACTGGGCTTTGAGGAGGCCCTGGGGAGAACCGTGGACTGGTACCTGGCGAATCCCCGCTGGATCGACGGGATCCGCACCGGGGACTACCGGAAGTGGATAGAGAAGAACTATGAGGAGCGGAGGTAAGGGATGGAAGCGTTTGTGAAGCGTCCGGTTCGATTTTTTAATACCACCGGGCCCTGCAATCCCCAGGACCACTATATGCTGCCGCCGGCGGACCGTCTGGTGGGGGCGCAGTTGCACCGGTATATCCGGGACAAGC
>JAITRV010000189.1 GCA_031288215.1 Spirochaetaceae bacterium
CCCCCCCCCCCCCCCCCCCCCCCCCCCCCCCCCCCCCCCCCCCCCCCCCCCCCCCCCCCCCCCCCCCCCCCCCCCCCCCCCCCCCCCCCCCCCCCCCGCCCCCCAAACTGGACCACGGAGCATTGAAAATGAGACGCTGGGTCATGGAATTCTCCTCCTTAATCAAAATCGCCGTCCCGGCACCCACGGATACCAAACGCCCTCCTAACCGCACCTGCATGCACAAAACCGTCCTTTCCATATCATCCCGTCCCCGAAGCGGCGGCACGATTTCATGCTATACCCTGCTAAAAAATAATACCATATTTCGGAATAAAATTCAATACTTTTACAAAAAAACCTTGAAGAAAACTCAAATTTTTTTCTGTCCCGGTGCCAGGCACCAAATTCGGAGTGAGGAGGGAGATAGAGAGGAGGGAGGAGTGGAAAAAGACACCTGATCAGAAAACTCCTCCCTCCTCTCTGCTCCCTCCCCGCCCGACCCGGCCTCTTGCCCCCCATAAAGCCTCCACCCAGCCGTCCCCGGCACCCACCTCCGGCAGCCCGACCCGCCCCCACGCGGTAAAGGCCGGTCGGGGGATACTCCCGCCGGAAAAGCCCGGCCCATGCCGGACCGTGCCGGGAGGATCAGCCAGCGGGGTATCCCCCGGCCGATCCTGGCTCTTGCATTTTTATACAAAATAACGGTATAATCATTCTTATCATGAAGCATTGAACCTGAAGATAATGAAGGAGGAAATCATGAAAATCAAATCAGGAGCGCTGATCCTTGGGGCGGCGCTGGTATTATGTCTGGCCTTAAACGCCTGTTCCAAAAACAAAACAGAGCAGGTACGGATGGCTACCGGCGGAAGCACCGGAACCTATTACGCCTACGGGTCCGCGGTGGGCCAGATTCTTACGGAAAAAACCAAAATTCCCATAACCATCCAGTCCACCGGGGCTTCCAAGGCGAATATCCTGCTTATCGCCGCGAATGAAGTCGAATTGGCCATTGTCCAGAACGATGTGATGGATTACGCCTATAAGGGCACCGAGCTTTTCGCCGGGGAACAGGTTACGGCCTTCTCCGCCATGGCGGGGCTTTATGCCGAAGTCTGCCAGATCATCGCCAACCCCGGATCGGGGATCGCCACCGTGGCGGACCTCAAGGGCAAGAACGTCTCCGTGGGAGACGCGGGGAGCGGGGTCGAATTCAACGCCCAGCAGATCCTCTCCGCCTACGGCATCAGCTTCGACGATATCGGCAAGCAGAACCTGAGCTTCGCCGCTTCCGCCGACGCGCTGCGGGATAACAAGATCGACGCCTTTTTCTGCACCGCCGGGGCCCCCACCACCGCCGTGGTGGACCTCGCCATCGGGAAGGATATCATCCTCCTGGAAATCGACGACGCCCATGCCGCCCAATTGATGAAAGAATTCCCCTTCTACACCCAGTACCCCGTTCCCGGGGGAAGCTATCGGGGGGTTTCCCAGGACACCAAGACCCTGGCGGTCAAGGCGACCTTCATCGTGAGCAACAAACTCTCGGAGGAAACGGTGTACCAGCTCACCAAAAACCTCTTTGAGAGCCGCGCCGAGATAATCAGCGCCCATGCCAAGGGAACGGAACTGAGTCCCCCCTACGGCGTGGGGGGCATTTCCATCCCCTTCCACCCCGGGGCAGCGAAGTATTTCCGGGAAATCGGCGCCCTTTAGCCTGTCGAGCTCGGGGGGATGGAATGTGCGGATAAGGAAACGGAGAGGCTTCACATTGGCCGCCGTGGGAGCGGCGGCCTTCCTCATGACGGCGGGGGCGCTCCTCCTCGCCGGGCCCCGCGCCCTGGCGGTGGTTGATACCGCCACCGGGAAAGCCTACGGCCGCTGGCCCGTGAAGGACGGGACGGAGTTCTTCGTCGAGTTTGTCCACTCGGTCAATCAAAGCCCGGTCCGGGATGTGTTTCAGGTCCGGGGCAGGCGCATCGTGCCGGTGGCGGCGGTATTCAGTTCCCTGGGGGCGGGGCTCCCCGCGACCGCGGAAAGCGGCCGGACCCTGAGCCGGGACCCCACCGGCGCCTTGCGGCTCACGGGATTCACCGCCGCCTACCGGGAACTCCCGTATATTGTCGGTACCGTTTCGGATCATATCCTGGGTATCAACAACGAGCGGGTCAGCTTACGGGACCTGTGCGGAAGAAACGCCCATATTACCCTGCGGGTCAGGTAGACGGGTAAGCCCCGCCGGCCCGCTTGGTTATATAAGTTATGCAATTATAGATAAGATTATAGATATAAGATTTATAGATATAAATGGAAGGAGAGATCTTTATGGCAGATAACAACGCGCCTCATCATCCGGATGAGTTGGAAACTGAGGAACTTATCGCCCAGTTCGACCGGGAATCCAATGTCCGCCGGTTTTCAGGAATTCCCGATGCGATCATCAAGGCCCTCCTGATCTTCTTTACGGCCTACGTGTTCTGGGTTACCCTCGTCTCCGCCCTTCCCGAACAGATCCGGCGCAGCGCCTTCCTGGGCATCCTCGTCTTTATCGGCTACATCCTCTACCCGGTCCACCGGGGGATGAGGAAGCGGGTGAACCATATCCCCTGGTACGACCTGGTCCTTGCCGTCACCGGGGCGGCGGCCTTTTTCTACTATGCGGTAAACTTTAACGCGATCATCCGCCGGGCCGTGGCCCTGATCCCCCAGGACATCGTCATCGGCATCATCGGCATCCTGATCCTGGCGGAACTCTGCCGCCGGGTGGTGGGGCTCCCCATCCTGGCGGTGGCCTCGGGCTTCGTCATCTACGCCTTTGCCGCGGGCTTTTCCCTGCGCCGGGTGGTCCACCAGCTCTTCTACACCACCGACGGGATCATCGGCACCCCCATCGGGGTCTGTTCCACCTTCATCGTCCTCTTTATATTCCTCGCCTCCTTCCTGGAGCGGTCGGGGATCGCCTCCTTCTTCATCGACCTGGCCAACTCCGTGGCGGGCTTCGCCTCCGGGGGCCCCGCCAAGGTGGCGGTGATCGCCAGCGCCCTGGAGGGGATGTACTCGGGAAGCTCCGTGGCCAATACCGTGGGGAGCGGGAGCGTGACCATCCCGGTGATGAAAAGCATCGGCTATAAGCCGGAATTTGCCGCCGCCGTGGAGGCCGCGGCTTCCACCGGGGGCCAGATCATGCCCCCCATCATGGGGGCCGCCGCCTTCCTCATGGCGGAAATGACCAACATTCCCTACCCCGTGATCGCCGTTTCGGCGATCCTCCCCGCGGTCCTCTACTTTACCGGGATCTTCCTGATGATCCACTTCGAGGCGAAGAAACTCGGCCTCAAGGGCCTGCCCAAGGAAGCGATTCCCCACTTCGGCAAACTCCTCTTTTTCAAGGGCTATCTTTTCCTTCCCGTCATCATCCTGGTGGGGCTGATGACCCTGGGCTTTACCCCGGCCTATGCGGCCTGCTTCGCCATCCTCTCGGCGGTCATCGTGAGCTTCTTCCGCAAGGACACCCGGTTTTCCCCGGCCTCCTTCGCGGATGCCCTGGGAAACGGCGCCCGGAACACCATCGGGGTCGCCATGGCCTGCGCCATCGCGGGAATCGTGGTGGGGATCGTCTCCCTCACCGGCTTGGGCCAGGTCCTGATCGCCCTGCTGCTCACCGTCGCCCGGAACAGCCTCCTCCTCGCCCTGATCCTCACCATGATCGCCTGCCTGATCCTGGGGATGGGGATTCCCACCACGGCAAACTACGTGATCATGGCCACCATCACCGCTCCCATCGTGATCCGCATGGGGGTCCCCGTCCTGGCCGCCCACATGTTCGTGTTCTACTTCGGCATCGTGGCGGACATTACCCCCCCGGTGGCCCTGGCCGCCTATGCGGGCTCCGCCATCGCCAAGTCGAATCCCATCAAGACCGGGATCACCGCCACCCGGCTGGCCATTACCGCCTTTATCATCCCCTATATCTTCGTGTTCAACCCCTCCATGCTCTTCATCGATACCACGATCCCGGAGGTCATCCGCATCGTCATCACCTCCTGTATCGGGATGTTCGGCCTCGCCATCGGCCTTGAGGGGTTCATGATCAAGCGGGTCCCCTTCTTCGCGCGGCTCATCGCCATCGCCGGCGGCCTCCTCCTCATCTGGCCGGGCCTCGTGAGCGACCTCATCGGCCTCGTCCTCATCGGCCTCGTGGGAGCCCTCCAGTTCCTCCGAACCCCATCCCGTTAAGGGCCCCACGCCCGGCCGCCGGACACCCCGCCGGCTGATCCTCGCGGCACGGGCCGGCACGCAAGAGATCAGCCGGGGGGTCCTGGCGGCTGTGAACACACGGGGCCCCCCGGGGGTTCCCCCCATGTGTTCACACCGCCACCCCCCTTCGCCATTTCTGCCCGTGCCGGCCCATGCCGCTATTTCCGGCGGGTATCCGGCGGCCCTGCCTTTACGGCGTTGAGGCGGGTCCCGCAGCCGGGAGCGGCAGCCGTGGCCGGTTGGAGTGAGGGCAGTACGGTTGCAAGAAGCCCTCCCTCCCTCCCCGGCTTCTTGCCCTCATAAAGCCTCCACCTCCCACCGGCCCCGGCACCCGCCCCCGGCAGCCGTACCCGCCCCCCCACGCGGAAAGGCAGGCCGGCGGATACTCCCGCCGGAAAAACCGGCACGGGGCGGCATGGGCCGGCACGGACCAGAATCGCGACGGGGGGTGTCCGCGGAAACACCTCGGGCGGGGCCCCCGGAGGGCCCCTATGTTTTTTCCCCGGACAGGACCCCCCCGCAGATATCTCTTGTGCCGGCCCCTGCCGGCCCGTGCCGCGAGGACCAGCCAGGGGTATCCCCCGGCCCATGCCGGGAGAAGCTTAGATGAAATACATATAAGAATCGTCGGGATCGATGGTACCCACCACCGAAGCCAGGGTCTTCCGGTCTATCACCTGGGCGATACGGTCGTTCAGGCGGCCAAAGACCGTGAGACGGATGCAGCGTTGGAGCTTGGATTCGGTGGTTCCCGGCAGGGGCGGGTCCACCACCAGCATATCCCCCTCCAGTTCCCGCAGGGCGTCGCCGATGATGATATCCTGGGAACGCATGGCCAGGGCATAGCCCCCGGACGCGCCCTTGACGGACCGGATAAACCCGGCCCGCCGGAGGATCACCGCCACCTGTTCCAGGTAGCGGACGGATATGTTCTGCCGTTCCGCCACGCTGGCCAGGGATACATGGGGCTCCCCGGTATGTTCCGCCAGGTCGATGAGGAGACGGATCCCGTAACGGCCCCGGGTAGAGATTTTCATATCGCGTACTCCAGCTTGTCCATAGCGTAGTAGGCTTCCACCAGGTCCGCCAGGGAGATGGAATCAACGCAGTCGCGGATCTCGTGGTAAAGTTCGCTCCAGGTATGGCGGCTGATGCAGGACTCCACCGCGGGGCATTGAAAGGAATTGACGCAGGCCACCGGTTCCAGCGGCCCCTCCACCGCCCGCAGGATGTCCCCCACGGTGATCCGGCTCAGGTCGTCTCCGGGGACATAGCCCCCCTGGGGCCCCCGGATGCCCCGGATAATCTTCGCCTTCCGCAGGTGGATAAAGAGCTGTTCCAAATAACCGTCGGAGATTCCGGTGTTTTCCGCAATCGTCCGGGTACTACAGTATTCCCCTTCAGGAAGCAGGGCCATGTACAGCAGGGCTTCCAGGGAATAACGGCCTTTCGTAGAAATTTTCATACCGCTTCCTCCATTATTAAATTAAATACAATCATGAAACACCGCATCCAAATCGGCGATTATATCCTCCGCCGCCTCTATCCCCACCGAAAGCCTCATCAGCCGGTCGTTGACCCCCGCGGAAAGCCGCATGGCCTCGGGGATGGCCCCGTGGGTCTGAACCAGGGGATAGGTTATAAGGGATTCCACCCCGCCCAGGCTTTCCGCAAAGAGGATGAGGGACACCTTCCGCAGCAGGACCGCCACATCTTCCTTGTGTTTCAGGTAAAAGGAGATCATCCCCCCATGCCCCCGGGCCTGGGAACAGGACAGGGCGTACTGGGGATGATCCTCAAAGCCGGGGTAAAAGACCTTCTCCACCCGGGGATGTTCCCGGAGCCACCGGGCAACGCGGCGGGCGTTCTCCTCGTGCCGAGCCATCCGCAGGGCCAGGGTCTTGATGCCCCGGAGGACGAGCCACGCGTCAAAGGGGGCCAGGGTCGCCCCCTCGCTCCGCTGGGCAAGCCGCAGCGTTTCCGCCAGGGATTCATCGGAGTGGACGATAAATCCCGCCAGGGTATCGTTATGGCCGGCCAGGTACTTGGTACCGCTGTGGATCACCAGGTCCGCCCCGAGCTTCAGGGGATTCTGGAGATAGGGGGAGAGGAAGGTATTGTCCACGATAAGCAGCCCGCCCCGGCGGTGGATCAACTCCGCGCAGCGCCGGATATCGCTCACCTTCATCATGGGGTTTGAGGGGGTCTCGATAAAAAGCGCCCTGGTTTCGGGCCGGAGGCTCGCCTCCACCAGGCGTATATCGCTGGTATCCACCCAGGAAAAGGAAAAGCCGTAACGGCCGTAATACTCGTTGAAGAGCCGGTAGGTTCCCCCGTAGAGGTCTTCGGAAACCACGAGGTGATCCCCGCTCTTGAAGAGCTTTATCAGGGAAGAGATCGCCCCCATCCCCGAGGCAAAGGCCAGGCCGTACTTCCCCCCTTCGATGAGGGCCACGGTCCGCTCCAGTTCGCTCCGGGTGGGGTTAATCGTGCGGGAATAATCGTACCCCGTGGACTCGTAGAGCCCCGGATGCCGAAAGGTAGAACTCTGATAGATAGGGGTGGTGATCGATCCGGTAACCGGTTCAAAGGGGGTCGCGCCATGAACCAGGAGGGTTTCCAGGGCGGGCCCCTCTTTACAATGGGTTTCTTCTTTCAAGGCAGTCTCCTTCATATATAATACTCGTCGTAATACGCATCGTAATACTCGCCGCGCTGTGCCGGGGATATGACGCCCCCGCCTCAGCCCAGGGCCCGATCAAAATCGGCAATCAGATCCTCCGCGTCCTCAAGCCCCACGGAGATGCGGATCAGGGTATCGGTGATGCCCAGCCGCAGCCGCTCCGCCTGGGGCATGGCGGCGTGGCTCATCTTGACGGGGTAGGAAGCGATGGTCTCCACCCCGCCCAGGCTCACCGCCGCGGCGGCGTATTCCACCCTGGAGAGGAAGCGGCGGGCGTCCTCCGCCGTATCGGTCTTGAAGGAGAGCACCGCCCCGGGACCCGCGGCCTGGGCCTCGTGAATCTCCCTGCCGGCGTGGTCCGGGAGGCCCGGATAAAACACGGCCTTCACCTTCTTGTGCTCCCGGAGCCACCGGGCGATCCGTCCCGCGGAGGCTTGCTGGGCGTCCATGCGGACCTTGAGGGTCTTGATCCCCCGCATCACGAGCCAGACATCCCAGGGGCCGGGAATCGCGCCGAAGCTGTTTTGCACCGCATAGATCGCGCGGCCCAATTCCGCGGTGCGGCTCACCGCCAGGCCCAGGACCACGTCGCTGTGCCCTCCCAGGAACTTGGTGGCCGAGTGGATCACCACGTCCGCCCCCAGGTCCAAGGGCCGCTGGAGATAGGGCGTCATAAAGGTATTGTCCACCACGGAGATGATCCCCGCCTCCCGGGCTATGGCGATGCAGGCTTTCAGATCGGTGATCTTGAGCAGGGGGTTCGAGGGGCTCTCCAGGAACAGGGCCTTGGTCGCGGGCCGGAGGGCCCGGCGGATAGTGTCAGGGTCCGAAGCGTCCACCGCGGTACATTCCAGGCCCCAGCGCCGGTAAAAGGTGTTGAGGATCCGCCAGCTTCCCCCGTAAATATCCTCCGCCGTTACCACATGGTCCCCGGCGGAAAGGGTCCCCAGGACGGAGGCCACCGCGGCGATGCCGCTGCCGAAGGCCGCGCCCCGCTCCCCCCCTTCCAGGGCGGCGATGATCTCCTCCAGGGCCTTCCTGGTGGGGTTCCCCGACCGGGCGTAATCAAATTCCCGGGGAACGGAGAGGTCCCCCTGGTCAAAGGTCGAGGTCTGGACAATGGGCACCCCCAGGGCTCCGGTAACCGGATCAGCCTCATGCCCGTTATGGATTAAAAGCGTTCCCCATTTCATGCGTCATCCTTCCTTGTTCATCCCAAATCCTATATAAATTGTAGGAGATGTAACGAAAAAGGTCAAGGGCGCGGGCGCCAAATTCGGTGCCTGGCACCAAATTCCCAGGGCTCCTGCATTTACTTTTTTTCATACTTTTTTATGAGATAATCGTCTTGGTGCCTTGATTACTCTCAATGACTCGATAGATCCAAAAAATTTAACCACGGACCACACGGACAAACACGGACAAATACATGAATTTCAAACAACAAGTCCGTGTTGGTCCGTGTGTGTCCGTGGTTTTTCTTCTTTTTTTGAGTAAATGCAGGAGCCCTGGG
>JAITRV010000228.1 GCA_031288215.1 Spirochaetaceae bacterium
ACCGATTCCCCTCATGATATTGTAAAAATTCTCGAGGAAGGGGGCCCGTTAGTAGACCAGTCTCCGGCTTTTATACTCAAACGAACGACAGACGGTGTCTGATGGCAGATAGAAATAGCTCTTTGAAATACACCAAAATGCCCTCTGAAGAAATTTACCCGAATCAATTATAACGGGTCCTGGGGATAGTCCGCGCCGGCCTCTGCCGCCAGGGCGGCCCCCACCGAGCCGGCGGGGGGATAGGCGGGGGCCGCGGCGGCGCGGTCCTCCAGGGCCAGCCGGGCGGCGGCCCGCACGGCCCGGGCGGCCCCGTCGGGAAGCGCGTAGCGCTCCGCAAGGTCCTCCGGCGACGCGGCGGCCACGGCTGCCAGGCTCCGGTAGGCCTTTATGATCGCCGCGGCCCGTTTGGGGCCGATCCCCTCCACCGATTCCAGCACCCCAAAAGCCAGATCCCCGGAACGGAGCCGCTGGTTGAAGGAGGTGGCGAAACGGTGGGTCTCGTCCCGGACAAACTGGAGCACCTTGAGGGCCTCGGACCGGCGGGAGAGCCGGACCGGTTCTCCCGCGTGGGGCCGCCACAACTCCTCCTCCCGCTTGGCCAGGCCCACCACGTCGCTGTCCATGCCCAATTCGTCCAGCACCCCCTGGGCGGCGTTTACCTGGCCTATCCCCCCGTCGATGAGGATCAGGTCCGGGAGTTCCTTCCCCTCCCGGATGAGCCGGGTATACCGGCGGCGGACCACCTCCCGCATGGCGGCGAAGTCGTCCACGATCCCCACCACGGTGCGGAGCTTGAAGTACCGGTAATTCTTCCGGTCAGGGATCCCGTCCTTGAAGGAGATCAGGGAGGCCACGGGATGCTTCCCGTCCAACTGGGCGATGTCGAAGCCCTCGATCCGCTCGGGCCGCCGCCGGAGGCCCAAGACCCGGGCCAGCTCGTCCAGGGCCGGCCCCGCTCCCCGTTCCCGCAGCCGCTGCCGGAGGTCCTCCAGGGCGTTCTGCCGGGCCATGGCCAGCACCGCGGCGTGGCGCTTCTCCTGTGGGGCGAGGAGGGCCGGCTCGGCGCCGAACTGCCCGGCAAACCACTGGCGGAGCGCCGAGAGGGTCCGGCCCGAGGGGTCCGCCAGGTAGATCTGCGGGGGCGGGGGCCGGTCCGGGACGTAATAGGCGGCGACAAAGGTCTCCAGGGATTCGTCCTCCTCCGCGGCGGACCGGGTCCGGAAAAGCTCCCGGCCGGTCAGCTTCCCCCCCCGCATGGAAAAGACCGCAAAGGTGGTGAGGACCCCCTCGGCGGCCCAGGCGATATAGTCCCGGCCTTCGGGGTCGAAGTCCACCACGGAATTAGCCGCGGACAGGTCCTCCACGGCCCTGATGGCGTTCCTGAGCCCGGCGGCCCGCTCGAAGCGCAGGTCCGCCGCGGCCCGGTGCATCTCAAGGGTGAGGTCGATGATGAGGGATTCGGTTTCCCCCGAAAGGAGCCGCTGTACCCGTTCCACGTGGCGGCCGTAGTCCTCCGGGCTTATCTTGCCGCAGCAGGGGGCGGCGCAGCGGCCGATGTGGTAGTACATACAGGGGGCTTCCCGCCGCTTAAAGGCGCCCCGGCGGTAGTTCCGGGGGGAACCGCACTTCCGCAGGGGGAAAAGCTTGTCGATGAGGTCCAGCATGGCGTCCACCGCCCCCACATGGGGGAAGGGCCCGAAGTAGCGGGAGCCGTCCTCCAGGATATGCCGGGTCTTGAATATCCGGGGAAAAGTCTCGGCGGTGATCCGCACCATGGGATAGGTCTTTCCGTCCTTGAGGTTGATATTGTACTTGGGGCTATGCTGCTTGATCAGGGTATTTTCCAGGAGCAGGGCCTCGTATTCGTTGGCGGTGATAATCGTCTCAATGGCCCGCACATGGGAAAGCAGGGTAGCGGTCTTCACGTCCTTTGCGCCGGCAAAATAGGAAGCCAGCCGGTTTCTGAGGAGCCGGGCCTTGCCCACATAGATGATGCGGTTTTCCCCGTCCCGCATGATATACACCCCCGGTTCCTGGGGGGCAGCCCGGGCCGCGGCCTTGAGCGCATCCTGATTTTCAGGAACCTTCATACCATCCTCGATTTCCGATCATTTATAGTAATCATACCACAGGAAAGGCGCCACCGGAAAGGCACCCGAAAAGGTGCCTGGCACCAACGGCCTTTCTATGCTATCCTGGAGACTACGCATGATGGAACAGGTATCGAATCAATCATTACCCCGGGCCGTGCTCTGGACCCTCTCGGTTCCGGCCCTCAGAAAGGCCGCTTTAGGATGTGCGGGCTCTATCTTCTCCAACTTCTTCTACCGCCAGTTCAAGGCGGCGCTGCTGCCGGGGCGGATCCCCGTTTCCTGGGTGGACCATGCCCTGGATGAGAAGATCCCCTTTACCCCCCGCTGGGTGGGGGTATACCTGGACTTTGTGGCCTTCTGGGTGCGGATCCTCGGCTTCCTCCGGCGGCATTACCGCCGCCGGGGGATAGGGCCGGCGGCGGCCTTCATCGGGGCCATGGGGAAACTCTACACCTTTGCCGGGGAAGCCTATCGGCGCCACCTTTCCACCACCCGGCGGCCCCGGTATCTGGAGCGGCCCCGGTTTCTCCTGATCCACGCGGCGGACCCCCACCTCATGTGCATCCCCAGCCTCCACGTGATGGTGGTGATCTTCACCTATACCCGGTTCCGGGAGATCCTCCGCAGCCTGGGGGACGGGGAGCGCTTTGCCCCCCAGATTGAGGAGGTCCGCCGGGGGGCTCTGAGGATAAGCGAGGCGATTCTCTACGTGAAACAGCACAGCGTCAACTGTATCGCCGCGGCCATGTACGCCATGACCCGTTTTGAGGGGGAACTCTTTCCCCCGGCGGAGGCGGAGGACTTCGCCTCCCGGCTTTTCCTCCGAGACCCCCTCCCCCGTCCCGAGGACGGGGAACTGGTCCGCTCCCATATCACCGCCCTGTACCGCCGTTTCCTGGAAGCGGGGACTTCGGTCCCCGGGAAGCGGGCCCCCTCCTGGGAAGCGCCCCTGATCGATTTTCTCAGGAACGCGCCGCCCCGGAACAACGCGCGAACTTTGGTTCAACGGGGCATTAAACAGATTCCCGGATAACCGCAAAGCGGAGCTTTTCATAGATGATCCGGGAGGCGGCCTCCCGGAGCCGTTGGCGGGGAAGGCTGCCGTCTTTCAGGGCCCTGAGTATGGCCCGGTGGAGGCGGAGGAGGCTGCCGGGCCAGGCGATCACCATGTCCACCCCCGCCCGGAGGGCCTCCAGGACCGCTTCCTCCTCGCCGATTCCCGAGGCGGCTTCCATGGAGAAGTCGTCCGCCAGGATCAGGCCGTCGAAGGCCAGTTCCCCCCTGATCCAGTCCCGGATCACCGCCGGGGAAAGGCTGGCGGGCCGGTCCGGGTCCCGGGCGGCCAGGCGGATGTGGGAAACCATCACCGCCGGGGGGGGGCTCAGGCGGAAGATCCCGGTGAAGGGCCGGACCAGCGCTTCCAGGTCCTCCCCCCCGGCGGCAAGGACGGGCCGGGACCGGTGGGGATCGGCGCCGGTGTTTCCGGGGAAGTGCTTGACCGCGCAGAGGACCCCCCCCTCCTCCATGGCCAGGATAAAGGATCGGGCCGCCGCTTCGGTAAAGGCCCCGTCGCCGCCGTAGGAACGGTCCTCCAGGAAGGGGCGGTTCTCATCGGTGAGGACCTCCGCCACCGGGGCGAGGTTCATGGTGATTCCCAGGCCCCGCAGTTCCGCCGCGGCGTCCCGGGCGTCCCGGCGGACCGCCGCCAGGGCACGACCGCGGCCCTGACGCCGGGCCATCTCCCCGTAGGCGGCCGGCGCGGGGAGGCGGCCCAGCCCGGCGCCGAAACGGTGGACCCGGCCGCCCTCGTGGTCCACGGCGATGAGGGGGGGGATGCCCGCGGGGCCGGCGGCGATGAGCCGGGAGACCTCCTCCAGATAGCGGCGGACCCCCTCCTTGTCCGTATCGAGGTTGTAGCCGAAAAGGATCACGGCCCCGGGGCGGACCTCCTCCAGGATCTTCTTCATCAGGGGGGTGAGGGCCCCGTTCCCGTCTATGCCGGACATGATCACCTGGGCGGCCAGGGCGGAATCGTCCAGGTCCGCCGCCCGATCCCGGAGGGGGTTCTGTAAGGGGTAATCTTCGCTCCCCCGGCTCTCCGGTATTCCCTGCACGGAAGGCTCCGGGGAAACGCCGCTGCCCGCAGGAAAAGCCCCGCCGGGGCCGGGGGGGCCGCTTCGGGAGCAGGCTGAAAGAAGCAGGACCAGGGCCGGGATCGTCAAAACCCGGCGGCGTAAGGACAGCGGAGCGGAACTCATGGGATAACTATACCGGGAAGGCCTTCCTCGCGCAACTGCCGGCGGAGATGATCGGGGGATGTTCCGGAAAGCCGATGCTCGGTATTTTTCTTGCGTTTTCTTAACACGCCGGGGTACGTATATTAACGTGAGTTCGAAGATAAGATCAGACAAGTATAAGAAACGGTAGGCTGATAATGCCCCGAACAGATTCACCAGGAAATTGGCAACACTCCGGTGCCGGCTCTGTTCCGCCTGGCAGATATTCTGCATGTCCCTTCTCAGCCGCGTGATCAGTTTTATCCCACGCCGGTACATTTGAAACACCGGGAGCCGCTGAGGTGAAAGAGTAATATATAGAAAGGAGTGAACGGGAAATGTCGCGTCATTCCTCATTCCTCACACTCCGCTCCTCACGTTCTTCTGCGGCGTTGTCGCGCGGCCCCGAGATCCCCGGGGTTCAATGGAGGCGGAACCAATCGGAGAGTTCCTTGAGGTGGGTGCCGATGAAGAGGGCGCCGTAGCCGCTTACGAAGATGCCCACGGTGAGGCCCAGGGGCAGGAGGAAGGCGGTCCAGTCCCCGGGGGCAATCTGGCGGGCGTTCATGCCGATGAAGGCGCTGGACAGGGAGAGGATGATGATCACCCC
>JAITRV010000244.1 GCA_031288215.1 Spirochaetaceae bacterium
GAAACCCCGATAGGTTTGGCCGCCGGGAAGCGGCCTGATAATTCGTTCTCTCTTTCAAGAACCTACTGAATACTATATCACGCTTTCATAAAAAAATCTTGGTTTTTTTAAAAAATTTCGAAAAAAAATGCAATTTTTTTTCTGACCCGGTGCCTGGCACCAAATTCGGAGTGAGGAGGGAGATATTGAGGAGTGAGGAGCGGACAAAGACACCTGATCAGAAAACTCCTCCCTCCTCACTGCTCACTCCTCCCCCGGCTTCTTGCAACCATAAAGCCTCCACCACAGCCGGCCAAGGCAGCCTCAACCGGCGGCCGTACCAGCCCCCACGCGGAAAAGGCCGGTCGGGGGATACCCCCGCCGGAAAAACCGGCACGGGCCGGCATGGGCCGGCACGGACAGAACCGCGACGGGGGGTGGCGGTGGGAACACATGGGGGGAACCCTTGGGGGGCCCCGTGTGTTCCCAGCCGCCAGGACCCCCCCCGCAGATCTCTCTTGTGCCGGCCCATGCCGGCCCGTGCCGGGAGGATCAGGCAGCGGGACTATCCCCCGGCCTGCCGCCCAGGATCAGGCGGAGGGCGGCCAGGAGGCCCGTATTCCGCTTGCCGAAGCCGTAGCCCTCGGCCGTTACCGTGATGTCGGGCATCGGGACACATACGGCCCCCAGGCCCTTGAGGATGCCGAGGCCCGTGGGAGTTACCATTTCCGTGTCCACCGCCTCGGTAACCAGGCGGATACCGCTCCCCTTGAGCAGTTCCTTCACCGCCGGCACCGGCACCGGGATAATCCCGTGGGCGGCCCGTATGAAGCCCCGGCCGTCGTGAACCGGAGAACAGAGGATGTCGTCCACCCCCAGGATATCGATGCAGATCGCGGAGCCCACAATGTCGATGATGGAATCCGCGGAACCCACCTCGTGGAAGACCACCTCCTCCGCCGTGGCGCCGTGTACCGCCCCTTCGGCTTCCGCAATGACCGAATAGATGCGCCGGGCGATCTCCTTGACGGGGCCTTTTAATCCGCCGCGATCGATGAGGCCGCGGACCTCCGGGTAGCTGCGGTGATGGGCGTCCGCAGCCTCGACCTGTACCGTGAGGTCCACCCCGGTAACGCCGTGCTTCCGCACCGCCGCCGCGATGAGCCGGAACGGCGGCAGATCCAGCCGGCGAAGCTCCTCCTCCAGGCGGCGGGGGTCTATCCCCAGGTGAATCAGCGCCCCCAGGACCATGTCGCCGCTGATCCCCGATGAGCAGTCAAAATACAGTACCTTTTTCATGGAAGGACAGTATAGCACATCAGGGCCCGGAATACAAAACCCCTCAGGACGCGGCCGGGAAACACCGGCAGCGCGTGTTTCCCGCATAAAACGGAGGAGTCCGGGGATAAAGCGGGAAAAACCGGAGCGTTAGCCCTCGCTGCCCAGCGCCGCTTCAAAAGCCCGGAGCACCTGAGGACGGAGTTCTTCTATGGTACCGGCGATGCTGGAACCCGCGGCGTTTTTGTGTCCCCCCCCGCCGAATTGGAGGGCGATGGCCCCGACATCCAGGCGGTCCTGGGAACGGAAGCCGATGGTGCAGTTGTCGGGAGTTTCCTGGCGGATGATCACGATGGCCTCTACGGCGGCAACGGATTGGAGGAGTTGATAAAGCTGGTCCGAATCCCGGCCCTCCAGGCCAAAGCGCTGGGTTTCTTCGTATTGTTCGGTGGAAAGGATGAGTTTTCCCCCGAAGTGGGATTCCGCGCGGGAAAGCACCCGCCCCAGGAGGATTCGGGAGTCCAGGCTTTTGCCGCCGTGGATGGCCCGGTATATTTCCTTGGGGTTGGCGCCGGAGCGGACCAGCCGGGTGGCGGCGGCGAAGGTTTCAGCCCCCTGGGCATCCACATGGCGAAAGAAGCCCGTATCGGTGCAGAGGCCGAAGAGGAGCAGCGCCGCTTCCTCCGGGGTGGGTTCCAGCCCCAGGGCTTCCAGGACCGCCAGGGTCATAAAGCAGGTCGCCGGGGCCTGGCCGTCGAGGTAAACCGGGCCCTTCCCGGTATCATCGGCGTCGGGGTTGGTGACGTGATGATCGATGATCGCCCGGGGCAGCCCCTTCAGGGCCTCGCCGATATCCCCGGTGCGGCCTTCCCCGGAACAGTCCAGCACGATCACCCGGGCCCCTTCCCGTTCCGCCTCCCCGATGTGCGCGGTAAAGCGGTCCGCATAGGGCATGATCTCGGTCCGCTTGAAGGGGCCCGCGGAACAGGGAAGGGCCTCCTTCCCCAGCCGCCGGAGCAGGGAACAGAAGGCCAGCTGGCTCCCCACACAGTCCCCGTCAGGTTCTTTGTGGCCGGCCACGAGAAATTTGGCCCCTTCCCGGATGAAGGTCAGCAGATCCGGCGGAACCGGCCGGGGAATATACACCGCGTCTCCCCTAACAGGTCAGCAGTTTTGTCTGCCGGGGATAATCGCCCCCTGAAACCACCGGTTTCCCCCGGTAGATATACACGTCAATCTCGGTGCGGAGGCCGAATTCGCCAAAGTAGATCCCCGGTTCCAGGGAGAAACAGGAACCCTCCAGGAGGAAGCGGTGATCGGGGAATTCCACCGAGTCGATATTCACCCCCGACCCGTGGCATTCGGTATCGATACCATGGCCGGTCCGGTGCCGCAGGGCATCCCCGTAGCCGGAATCCGACAGGAGCTGGCGGGCCTTCCGGTCCACCTGGGCCCCGGTGAGCTTCCTCCCCGCGGCCAACTCCCTTCCGATAAAGTTCAAGGTTCCCTCCCGGGCCTCCACGAGCGCGGAAAAGGCATCCCGCACCGCCGCCGGGGCCTCCGGGGCGTAGACCCCCACCCAGGAAATATCGGCGACCATGGACCTTTCCCCGGCCTCCCTGGCCCAGAGGTCAAACTGGATCACGCCGCCCTTTTTGAAAGCCGCCCCGGAGCCGGAAAAATCGTAGTGGGGGTTGCCGGAATTCGCCCCCCCGGCAACAATGGGGGGGTGGCCGGGGATAAGGCCCCGGCGATCCATCTCCTCCAGCATCAGGGCCCGGATGTCCCCTTCGCGGAGGGAGGCTGAAGCCTCCCCGGCAGCTTCGGCGGCGTAGGCCTGCCTGACCCGCTCCCAGGCGATCTCCACGATCCGGTAGAGCCCCGCCGCCGCCCGTTCATGGGAGGCGATCCCCTCCTCGTCCAGGAGCCCCCGGAAACGCTGGATCAGGGCCTCCGCGGAAACCAGGGTGAGCCCCGCCTTTTCCAGGGTGGCGGCGGTCCCCCGGTCCAGGTAGGAAATGGCGGAAATGGTCTCGGAACTGTGAACCCCCCAGCGTTTCCCCCCCAGGGGAGCGAGGGCGGCCAGAAATTCTTCCCGGCTGACATAGGCCGTACGGGAACCCGGGAGGCCCTCCAGGATGTCCTTTTCGATAAAATGAACTATCCCCCGGGGCTCTCCCTGGGCGGGCACGGCGTAAACCCAGCGCCGGGTATTGGTGGCCCCCGTATCTACGCCGAGAATCCCGTCGGAGAGAAGGTCCCGGTGGCGGAAATTGCTAAAAAGCCAGCCGTCCAGCCCTTCTTCCCGGATGGCCTCCTGCATATCGTGCAGCTCATGGGCTTGCATCAAAATTCCAGTTTCAAGTCGGTAACATTATCAAACTTGTCGTCGATATCGACCCCCAGGGGAACATTCCCCCAGGTCTCATGCCCCCGATCCCGGCGGAGATAGAGCCGGACATGACTGAATTCCCCCGCCTTGTAGTACACGGTCAAATGGGGCCAGTCCGCGCCGGTTCCCTGATAGATGAGTTCCCCCTTTCCCCCGGTATCGCTGAACCACTCCAGGGGAAGGTAGGCCCTGACCTGCTGGGTCACCCCCTTCCGGTAGGTGATCACATAGCCCCTCCGGTAAGGATAAACCTTGTCAATGGGAACATTAACGTAGTAAAAGTCCGATTTATTGTTCTCCTGGGCCAAGACAGGCGCAAGGCCGCCGAGGACAACGGCAAGAACCGATATCATAAAGAGTTTTTTCATCACGGGTCCCCCCTTAAAGAATTTTTCATCCAGGTATTAATCTTACTAGACTATAACGTTCTATCGGTTCTTTCGCAAGGGGGTATGAGGCAAAACATCATTTTTCTAGAAGGGTAAATCTTCGGATATAATCGACAATTCTTGAGAAATGACATAATCGTCATTTATAGTCGATAAATCTATAATTATCATCTAAATCATCGATTATAATCGACAAATATATGAAATATACAGAAACCGTCGATTATAATCGACGGTTTCTGTAAAAATATAAAATCATCGGATATAATCGACAGTTCTATTGACTGAGGGCGGTTTTTCGTGTATAGTCTGCCTATGACCATTCAAAGGGAATCATACCTGTCTCAAATCAGACCCTTCCTGGGAACTCCCTTTATTAAAGTCCTGATGGGCATACGGCGGTGCGGAAAGTCGACGATCCTGGAACTGCTGCGGGATGAACTTCTTGCCGCCGGCGTTACGCCGGAACATATTATCTATATCAGCCTTGAAACCCGGGAAGACCTGATTACCCCGGGGGACCTTTCGGCGGCGATAAAAAAAAAGCTCCCGGGCGCCGGAAAGGCGTATATTCTCCTGGACGAGGTGCAGATGATCCCCGGATGGGAGCGGACGATCAACGCTTTTTTCGCCGGAAAACGGGCTGAGATTTTTATCACCGGTTCCAATTCCATGATGCTTTCCACCGAATTGTCCACCCTTCTTGCCGGGCGCTATGTGTCTTTTACCATCCGGCCCCTGTCCTTTGCGGAGTACCTCGCCTTTACCCGGGATCTGCGAAATATTCCCACCGGGAACGGCGCTTCCTTTATAGGGGAATATCTCAGGCTCGGGGGCTTCCCGGGAATGCACTATGCCCGGAATATGGACAGCGCCTTTGTCTATAAGGCGGTTTACGACATTTTTTCAACCATCGTTTTGAAGGATGTGCTGTGGCGAAACCATTTGCGAAACACCGATCTTCTGGAACGGCTCATCAAATTTTTATTCGATACTTCCGGCAGCATCGTCTCCGCCCGGAATATCTCGGATTATTTCAAGAATCAGGGCAGGAAGGTCAGCGTGGATACCATTCTGGAATATATCGCCGCCCTGGAGTCGGCATATACCATAGAAAAGGTACGGCGCTACGATATAAAGGGCAAAAGGCTCCTGGACCTCCGGGAAAAATACTATGCCGCCGATATTTCCCTGATCCATGCCCTCTTGGGCTATGACGACCAACGGCTGCCGGGGCTCATGGAAACCGTCATCTATGGGGAACTGCGGCGCCGGGGCTATGAGGTTTTTACCGGCCAATACGATGACCGGGAAATCGATTTTGTCTGCCTCAAGGGGGGTGAAAAAATCTATATCCAGGCGGTTTCTATGATTCATAACGATCAGCGGGTCATTGACCGGGAATTCGGGAACCTCCTTAAAATACCGGATCAATACCCCAAATACGTGGTAAGCCTCGACGAGCGGTGGACCAGCACGGTGGAAGGGGTGCGGCACCAATATCTGCCGGATTTTCTCCTCAACGGTCCCTGAAGGGCCCAGGGCTCCTGCATTTACTCAAAAAAAGAAGAAGAACCACGGACACACACGGACCAACACGGACTTGTTATTTGAAATTCATGTATTTGTCCGTGTTTGTCCGTGTGGTCCGTGGTTAAATTTCTTTGGATCTATCGAGTCATTGAGAGTAATCAAGGTATCAAGACGATTATCTCATAAAAAAGTATGAAAAAAAGTAAATACAGGAGCCCTGGTAAAGCAACGCGGGGGCTATCCTCGGCGGGCCCGGTTTTGGTATAATGCCGGTATGAGCATCCGTGAAAACACCCTGTCCCGGGAGCAGGCCTGGGACCTGTTAACGGCCTACAATAAGGACCCCTTCCACCTCCAGCACGCCCTGACCGTGGAGGCGGTGATGCGG
>JAITRV010000251.1 GCA_031288215.1 Spirochaetaceae bacterium
GGGGTGATGTACTGGGATTATTCCAGCGAAGGGGTGTTGCTCATGCAGTACCTTGCCCAAAAGCTCTACGGGGAACTGTTTGAAGACCTGGATATGGTTGCCGAAACCCAGGCCTATTACCGGCAATTCTATGGGTATGAGCTCAGTACCGAGAATGCCCGGAATTTACTTGATCATCTTCCGCCAAAATAGCCCCCGGCAGAGCGGCTCTTGAGGGATCTTATTCGGGGATTTGGTTGAATACCCCGTCGAACTGAAAGTTCGCAACCTTCGGTTCGCGCTCTGCTCCGGGGAGGCTCATTTTGAGGCAACGGCCCTCATGGTTAGATTTTTCTGAGGCATTACGGGTCTACGGACAATTCTCCTAATTGCCCGCAGGCCCCGGAGATTTTGAGGCCCTTGCGCAGGCGCCGGGTGACGGTGAGGCCCCGGCGGGCAAGTTCCCGGGAAAATGCCTCGGCCTCGGCGGGGGCGGGTTCCCGGAGGGGGCGGCCTTCAAAGCTGAGGCCCTCCGCGGGGTTCCAGGGGATAAGGTTCACCGCCACGTCAAGGCCCCGGGCAAAATCCGCCAGGGCCGCCGCATCCCGGGGCCGGGTGTTGATTCCCCCCAGGAGTACCGCCTCCAGGGTGATGCGGCGGCCCGCCTTTTCCTGGTAAGAGGCCAGGGCCTCCTTGAGCCGGGGCAGGGGGTTGGCCGCCGTTACCGGCATCAGAGCCCGCCGGAGGGCCTCATCGGCGGCGGTGAGGGAGACCGCCAGGCGCACCTCCGGGCCGTTATCCGCCAGATCCCGGATTCCCCGGATGATCCCGGCGGTGGAAAGGGTGATCCGCCGCTTGGAAAGCCCCAGCCCTCCGGGATCGGTGATGATCCCCAGGGCCCGGCGAAGTTCCGGCAGGTTCAAGAGGGGTTCCCCCATTCCCATAAAGACGACATTGGCAAGCTCCGGCCCCTCCCTATCCGGCCCGGCAGCTTCCCGCCGGAGGTGGAGGAATTGCTCCACGATTTCGGCGGAATTCAGGTTCCTCAGGAACCCCAGGGACCCGGTTTTGCAGAAGACGCAGCCCATGGCACATCCCGCCTGGGAAGAGATGCAGGCGGTCCGCCGGCCGTCGCCGTCGGAAAGGAGTACCCCCTCGACCTTTGCCCCGTCCCCGAGGGTAAACCGGAGCTTAACCGTTCCGTCGGGGTCCTCCTGACGGGCGGAAACCCCGGTGGAATAGAGGCTAAACCGGGAATCCAGATCCTCCCGCAGGGTCCGGGGAAGATCCGTCATTTCCCCGAAGGACATACATCCCCGGGCTATCCACCGGTAAATCTGCTTTGCCCGAAAAGGGGGCAACGGGGAGAGGAGGGCCGTTAATTCTTCTGGAGGCAATCCTGACAATACGGGCTTGGCCATGGCATTTGTCCGTCAGGGCCCCCTTAGTTTTTATATTTTTCTATAAGTTCGGTGACATGGCTATTACGGAGCCCCAATTTTTGGAATTCCATCAGCACTTCCAGGGCCTGGTTTTTATCGTTCTTCTTGAACCAGCAGTCCGCCAGTTCGACATAGGGCCGGTAGTTTTTAGGGTCCTGCTGGATAAGCCGTCGCAGGGATTCAATCGCCTCATTGTACCTGCCCTGGGCCTTGGAAACCACCGCCAATCCCAGGACCGCATAGGTATCAAATTCGATATTCAGGGCCCGGCGGTAATACTCCGCAGCCCGGTCAAAATCATTCATGTTCCGGTAAGCGTCCCCTGCCCGGGTCAGGATCACCTTATTCCGGGAGTCTTGCTCCAGGATACGGTTCCAGTATTCCAGGGAAAGGTGCTGCTGGTTCATCCCCCGAAAACAGTCCGCCAGGCCGAAAAGAGCGTAAAAGTTATAGGGCTCCCGGGTCAGGGCCTTCTCAAAATAGGGTATTCCCTTTTCAAAGGTCTTGAGCTTCCGGTGGCAATTCCCGATGGAGGTAAGGACCCGGATATCCACCTTTTCCTTATGGGCATCCAGCATCTTCTCCCAATAATACAAGGCATCCCGGTATTCCTTAAAATCGTAATGAAGATGGCCCAAGCCGATGATCGCATAGGGGTTTTGAGCCTCCATTTCCAGTACCTTGAGGTAAACCGCCTTGGAATGCTTAAAATCCCGAACCTTCCGATAGGCGTCGGCCACCCGGGTAAGGACGGTAATATTCTTATCATCATGGAGCAGGTACTGTTCCCATATTTCTATGGCCTTATGGTACTGGTTAAGGGCCTTATAGCAGTCCGCCAGGCCGAAAAGGGCATAATTATTCCCCGGATAGAGTTCAAGGCAGTGCTGGTAATATTCCACCGCCTCCCGAAAGGTCCCCCGTTTGCGGGAGGCATCCCCCATCCCCACCAGGGCATAGTTGTTATTTTTATCTATGGAGAGGATCTTGCTGAAACAATCAATGGCCTCGGTGGTCTTACCTTCTTTCAAAAGGAGATAGCCCTTCTTGGATAACTCTGAAATTTCAGCGAGTTCCTTATTTTCCCCTTCCTGGGGTTCTATTTTTCCACCCTCCATGGCATCAACAGGGTACTGATTTGTATTACTCATCGGGTTGATCCTCTTTTTCATGTAATAATGTCTGTATGATCGCAGATACGCGTTCAATGATAAGCTCAGATTTAGTATGATCCGGTGCGATCCAATACATTCGGAGGGCATCTAAGTCCCTCCCCTTGGCTCTATAATAGTCGCCAACCCTCACAAGGCCATCGGTATATCCGGTCGTCAGGAAAATTCGCTTGGCCCCTTCGACATCTCCGGAGTTGTACAGCACGTTGCCTTTACGATTAAGAAGGGCCTTTTGCGTACCATTGATTTCATGAATCAGAGTAGGAGATTTAGCTGTCTTTATAAACCCGTCTTGGGTTTCAAATCGCTCAAATATTTTTTTATAATCCATGATAACCCTAAAAACCATTTACCATTATAGTCATAGTATCCGCCATTTTTCCTAAATTGGCAACAAAAATTTTTGTAAAATCTAAGCACGCTGCATCTATCTTGATATTACTAACATAATTGAGAATTGACCAGTATTTCATGACAAATGTCATTAAATACTGACTATAAATTATATTTCGGACAGTTGAGGGCATTACTTATCCTCGGGAGGCGGTTTTTTTGAAAAAATCCACCACGGACCTGCCGAATTCCCGGCAATCTTCCGGAATCAAGTCTCCGGGCAGCGCCTTTAAGGGCTCTTCCCGGGGACGGTGGAGGAGCAGCAGGGACCCTTCCCCCATCAGGGGCGAGCGGCTCAGCTGCCAAACCAGTTCTCCTTTGAATTTATAGGGGAAGGGGGGATCGCAAAAGACAATATCAAAGCGCCGTTTTGCCCGTTTTATGTAGAGTTCCGCCGCCATACAACGGCAGGATATCCTGATCGGGGCGATGGACAGGTTTTTCAGGAGGGTTTGCCGTTTGAGGCCGTCCTTCTCCACCGCCTCTACCGGCTGAGCCCCCCGGGAAGCCGCCTCCAGGGCGATAATACCGGAACCGGAAAACAGATCCAGGAAGGAAAGCCCCGAAAGATCCCCTAAAACCGCAAAAACCGACTCCCGCATCCGGTCCATGGCGGGCCGGATGATCCCATCGGGCACGTCGATTCGCCTTCCCCGCAAGATACCCCCGGAAATCCGCATGGTTCATTCCGTATTTTTGAGCAGTTCGTTCATCTCATCGGAGGTAACTACCGGGCCCTCGAGGATCTTATCCGGGTCATCCTGGGAGGTTTCGACGGTTTTACGCCGTGCCAGGGATTGTTCCCGCAGGAGCAGGACCTTTTCCCGGATCACCGGGAACTTTTCAGCGGAAATACTCCCCTGACCATCGGCCATTTCGGACAACACCGTCTCAAACTGGCATTCCGCTTCATCCAGGTTGTGCAGTTGTTCATCCCGGTCAATGAGCCGGTGGTTTTCAACCAGGCTGTCCAGAAGATTTTCCAGGGTCTGGTCGATAAAATCGGCATCCTGGAGGGTCGCCGCCAAAAAGAGGTCGGGGTCCGCATCCAGGATGAGTAAATCCCGGAGCATCCGGATCCGTATGGTGATTAAGAATATATTATCCTCAAAATTAATATACTTTACCATCATTTTAACCATAACAAGAATTAATGGGGTATGACAAGGCAAATACATTGATGG